>CAJYIY010000043.1 GCA_913775305.1 uncultured Erwinia sp.
TGAAGCTGGAAAAACGACTGCGCGAGAACGGCATTGTCCTGTTTGAGGCCGATGTGCGTCCGCCGGAGCGCTTTTTAATGGAGCGCTTTATCACGGCTGCCGTCTGGTTCAGCGGCCAGCCCGAAGGTTGCCGACAGATCAATACCCGCTTGAAACCCCATCCAGACTATCGTCCTCCGCTGAAATGGGTATCGCTGGATATCGAAACCACCCAGCACGGCGAACTTTACTGCATCGGCCTGGAGGGCTGCGGACAGCGCGATGTTTATATGCTCGGCCCGCCAAACGGCGACGCCAGCGGCCTCGACTTTAATCTGGAATACGTTTCCAGCCGCCCGAAGCTGTTAGAAAAACTTAACGACTGGTTTGCCCGCCACGATCCCGATGTGCTGATTGGCTGGAACGTAGTGCAGTTTGATCTGCGGGTGCTGCAAAAGCACGCCGACCGCTACGGTATTCCGCTGCGGCTGGGGCGCGGCGGTAGTAACGTGCTGGAGTGGCGCGAGCACGGCTTTAAGCCCGGCGTCTTCTTCGCCCAGGCCAGCGGGCGGCTGATTATCGACGGCATTGAGGCGCTGAAATCCGCTTTCTGGAACTTCGACTCCTTCAGCCTGGAAGCGGTCTCCCGCGAACTGCTCGGCGAAGGAAAGGCGATTAATAATCCCTGGCAACGCATGGCGGAAATCAATCAGCGCTTTGCTGAAGATAAACCGGCACTGGCGCACTACAACCTCAGGGACTGCGAGCTGGTTACCCGCATTTTTCAGCATACCGAGCTGATGCCGTTTTTGCTGGAACGCGCGTCGGTCAACGGACTGGCGGTGGATCGCCACGGCGGCTCGGTGGCCGCTTTCAGCCATCTTTATCTTCCGCGTATGCACCGCGCCGGATTCGTTGCGCCTGGCCTGGGTGAAATTGCTCCGGAAGCCAGCCCCGGTGGCTACGTGATGGACTCGCGTCCGGGCCTGTACGATTCGGTGCTGGTGCTGGACTATAAAAGCCTGTACCCCGCCATTATCCGCACCTTTCTGATCGACCCGGTAGGCCTGGTCGAGGGCATGGCCCATCCCGACGATGCCGATTCCGTACCCGGTTTTCGCGGTGCACGCTTCTCCCGCAGCACCCACTGCCTGCCGGAGATCGTCAGCCGGATTTGGGCGGGCCGCGAAGCGGCGAAAAAGCAGGGTAACAAGCCCCTGTCGCAGGCGCTGAAGATCATCATGAATGCCTTCTACGGCGTGCTTGGCACCAGCGCCTGCCGCTTCTTCGATCCGCGTCTCGCCTCCTCGATTACCCTGCGCGGCCACGAAATTATGCGCCAGACGCGTGAGCTGATTGAGGCCGAAGGCTATGACGTGATTTATGGCGATACCGACTCAACCTTTGTCTGGCTGAAAACGCCACATCATGACGAGCAGGCCAACGCGATTGGCCAGCAGCTGGTGGACAAAGTCAATCAGTGGTGGCAACAGCATCTGAGCAAAGAGTACGGGCTGACCAGCACGCTGGAGCTGGAGTATGAAACCCACTTTAGCCGTTTTCTGATGCCGACCATTCGCGGTGCAGAACAGGGCAGTAAAAAACGTTATGCCGGACTGATCGCCAGCAGCAGCGGTGAAAAGATGATTTTCAAAGGACTGGAAACGGTACGCACCGACTGGACGCCGCTGGCGCAAAAATTCCAGCAGGAACTGTACCTGAAAATTTTCAAACGGCAGCCCTATCAGGATTACATCCGTGAAACGGTCAGGCAGCTACTGGACGGTGAGCTGGACGATCGGTTGGTTTACAGCAAACGGCTGCGCCGCCCGCTCGGCGAATATCAGCGAAATGTGCCGCCGCACGTCCGCGCCGCGCGCATTGCCGACGACGTTAATCAAAAGCTCGGGCGCCCCATGCAGTATCAAAATGGTGGGAAAATCCGCTACGTGATTGCCACTTCAGGCCCGGAGCCGCTTGAGGCGCGCACCACGCCGCTGGACTACGATCATTACCTCACCCGTCAGCTGCAGCCGGTCGCTGATGGCATCCTGCCGTTCCTGGAAGATGACTTTGCTAAACTGATCACCGGACAACTGGGGCTTTTTTGACAGGTGACGAACGGGCCACCTTCCAGTACCATAGCGCCCTTCCTGAATTAACGCGTTCTGACATGCACGCCGGGCAGATTCTGCCGGGGCGTTATACTATTGCCTGAAACTGACTACACGAAAATCGAGCCGAATATTTATGCCTTTTACACTTGGTCAACGCTGGATAAGCGATACGGAAAGCGAACTGGGATTAGGAACTGTTGTTGCCGTTGACAGCCGAATGGTGACGCTGCTGTTCCCCGCAACGGGCGAAAATCGCCTATATGCAAGAAATGATTCGCCGATCACTCGCGTCGTTTTCAATCCGGGCGATACCATTACCAGCCACGAGGGCTGGCAGCTGGAAGTTGACGAAGTGCAAACCGAGAACGGCGTGGTGAGTTATTTCGGTACCCGCCTCGACACCCACGAAACCGGCGTGCGCCTGCGCGAAGTGATGCTGGACAGCAAGCTGGTGTTTGGCAAGCCGCAGGACCGCCTGTTTGCCGGGCAGCTGGATCGCATGGACCGCTTTGCGCTGCGCTTCCGCGCGCGCAAATATCAGAGCGAGCAGTACCGACTGGCCACCAGTGGCCTGCGCGGTATGCGCACCAGCCTGATCCCACACCAGCTGCACATCGCTCACGACGTGGGTCGCCGCCATGCACCGCGCGTGCTGCTGGCCGATGAGGTCGGCTTAGGTAAAACCATCGAAGCCGGGATGATTATCCATCAGCAGCTGCTGGCCGGCCGCGCCGAACGCATCCTGATCGTGGTACCGGAAACCCTTCAGCATCAGTGGCTGGTTGAAATGCTGCGCCGCTTTAACCTGCGTTTCGCCCTGTTTGACGATGCGCGCTATGCGGAAGCCCAGCTCGACAGCGACAACCCTTTTGATACCGAGCAGATGATTATCTGTTCGCTGGACTTCGTGCGCCGCAATAAGCAGCGCCTGGAGAAGCTGGCCGATGCCGAATGGGACCTGATGGTGGTCGATGAGGCACATCACCTGGTGTGGTCAGAAGACGCGCCGAGCCGTGAATATCAGGTAATTGAGCAGCTGGCCGAACATATTCCGGGCGTGCTGTTGCTGACCGCAACGCCGGAACAGCTGGGTATGGAGAGCCACTTCGCGCGTCTGCGTCTGCTGGATCCTGACCGCTTCCATGATTTCAGCAAGTTTGCCGAAGAGCAGAAGCACTTCCGACCAATCGCTGATGCGGTGGCCATGCTGCTGGCGGATAAAACCATCGGCAACGATGAGATGAACCTGATCAACGATCTGATGGGCGAGCAGGATATCGAGCCGCTGCTGCAGGTTGCCAATAGCAACCGTGAAGGCAATCAGGCCGCGCGTAAAGAACTGATCGCCATGCTGATGGATCGTCACGGCACCAGCCGCGTACTGTTCCGTAATACCCGTAACGGCGTGAAGGGCTTCCCGAAGCGCGAACTGCATCAAATCCGTCTGCCGCTGCCAACCCAGTACCAGACGGCCATCAAAGTCTCCGGCATCATGGGCGCACGCAAGTCTGCCGACGAGCGCGCGCGCGATATGCTTTACCCGGAGCAGATTTATCAGGAATTTGAAGGCGACAGCGGAACCTGGTGGAACTTCGATCCGCGCGTTGAATGGCTGATGGGCTACCTGACCAGCAACCGCGACCAGAAAATACTGGTGATCTGCGCCAAAGCCACCACTGCACTCCAGCTGGAGCAGGTTCTGCGCGAGCGGGAAGGGATCCGTGCTGCCGTGTTTCATGAAGGCCTGTCGATCATTGAGCGCGACCGCGCGGCGGCATGGTTTGCCTCCGAAGAGGACGGTGCTCAGGTCCTGCTGTGCTCGGAGATCGGTTCCGAAGGCCGCAACTTCCAGTTTGCCAGCAAACTGGTGATGTTCGATCTGCCGTTCAACCCGGACCTGCTGGAGCAGCGTATCGGCCGTCTTGACCGTATTGGTCAGGCTCACGATATCGAGATCCACGTTCCCTACCTGGAAAAAACCGCCCAGTCGGTGCTGGTCCGCTGGTATCACGAAGGACTGGATGCCTTTGAGCACACCTGCCCGACCGGTCGCACTATTTACGACAGCGCCTATGAGCCGCTGATCGCCTACCTGGCCTCACCGGAAAACCAGGAAGGCATGGACGACTTTATCCAGCAGTGCCGCAAGCAGCACGACGCGCTGAAATCGCAGCTGGAGCAGGGTCGCGATCGTCTGCTGGAACTGAACTCTAACGGCGGCGAACAGGCGCAGGCGCTGGCCGACCTGATCGCCGGCCAGGATAATGACGTTGAGCTGGTTAACTTTGCGCTGAATCTGTTTGATATTGTCGGCATCAATCAGGAAGACCGCAGCGATAACCTGATCGTCCTTACTCCGGGCGATCATATGCTGGTGCCGGACTTCCCCGGCCTGCCGGAAGATGGCTGCACCATCACCTTTGACCGTAACCAGGCGCTGTCCCGTGAAGATGCGCAATACGTCAGCTGGGAACACCCGATCATCCGTAACGGTCTGGATCTGATCCTCTCCGGCGATACCGGCAGCTGTGCTTTGTCCCTGCTGAAGAATAAGGCTCTGCCGGTTGGCACCCTGCTGCTGGAACTGATCTACGTAGTGGAAGCCCAGGCGCCTAAGCATCTCCAGCTGACGCGCTTCCTGCCGCCAACCCCGGTGCGTATGCTGGTCGATCGCAAAGGCAATAATCTGGCCGGCAAAGTGGAGTTTGAAAGCTTTAACCGTCAGTTGAATGCGGTCAACCGCCATACCGGCAGCAAGCTGGTGAATGCGGTTCAGCAGGATGTGCATGAAATCATTAAGCTTTCTGAAGAACAGGCCGAGGTGGAAGCCCGCAAGCTGATTGACGCTGCCCGGATGGAAGCCAATGAGAAACTGAGCGCTGAACTGTCGCGTCTGGAAGCGCTGAGCGCGGTCAATCCCAATATCCGTCAGGATGAAATTGATGCGCTGGAAAGCAATCGTGAGCAGGTACTGGCTAATCTGGATCAGGCCGGCTGGCGTCTGGACGCGCTGCGTCTGATCGTTGTCACTCACCAGTAAGTCATAACAATGGGCCAGCCCGGCTGGCCCAGGCAGAGAAATGATGATGGAACCCTACAACCCGCCGCTTGAACCCTGGCTGCATATTCTCTACCAGGATCAGCATATTATGGTGGTGAATAAGCCCAGCGGCCTGCTGTCGGTTCCGGGACGCCTGGCAGAACACAAGGACAGCGTGATGACGCGCGTCCAGCGTGATTTTCCGACGGCAGAATCCGTGCACCGTCTGGATATGGCCACCAGCGGCGTGATCGTCGTGGCGCTCACTAAGGCCGCCGAACGTGAACTGAAGCGCCAGTTTCGCGAACGTGAGCCGCAGAAAACCTACGTTGCCCGCGTCTGGGGGCATCCGCAGCCGGAAAGTGGTCTGGTGGATTTACCGCTGATTTGCGACTGGCCAAACAGGCCTAAGCAGAAAGTGTGTTTTGAAACGGGGAAATCGGCACAAACTGAGTATCAGGTGCTGGAGTATGCCGTGGATAACAGCGCCCGCGTGCAGTTAAAACCGATCACCGGGCGCTCCCATCAGCTGCGCGTGCATATGCTGGCGTTGGGACATCCTATTCTCGGCGATCGCTTCTACGCTCACGATGCGGCACGGGAAAGGGCACCGCGCCTGCAGCTGCATGCAGAGAGCCTGAGCATTGTTCATCCGCATTTCGCCACACCGATGACCTTCCGCCAGCCCGCTGATTTTTAATCTCGCGGCCCGCTCCCCAAAGCGACCGCGGGCTTCAGCCGGACTGCACAGATCCGGCTGGTGCGATCACTTGAATCCTTTCTCACGTTTAATCAGGTCGTACGCGGCCTGAATTTCCTGTGCTTTTTGCTTGGCCATTTCCATCATTTGCGGCGGTAATCCTTTGGCCACCAGCTTATCGGGATGATGTTCACTCATCAGCTTCCGGTAGGCACGCTTGATGGTAGTGGCTTCATCGCTGCTTTTCACCCCGAGCACGCTACAGGCATCTTCCAGCGTCGGCCCAGGACTGCCTGGGGTGTAGCCTCCCTGAGACGATCCCCTGCTCTGATAGCCGCCAAACTGCTGCCCGCCCTCCATCATGCGTAAGAATTGATCGAACTGAATACGCGAAATCCCCAGTTCTTCAGCGATTACATACAGCACCTGGCGCTCGTTGGGATGCAGCGACCCGTCGGCAAACGCCGCCTGGATCTGAATTTCCAGAAACATCCGAATCAAATCGAAGCGGCCGAAGCAGGCACTGCGCAGCTCGCGCAGTTTATCTCTCAACGGATAGTCGCCCTCTTTCCCCTCGCGGAAGGCATGCTGGGCGGCGGTACGCGCTTCGCCATGCAGCTGCATGCGATCCATCAGCAGCGAGGCCATCTGAATGTCCGCGTCGGTCACCCGTCCCTTCGACTTGGTCAGATGCCCCATCACCTGGAAGGTGGTGCGGAAGAACAACGCCTGACGGGTCTGCTGATTGGCAAAATATCCCTGCTGGCGGGTCGCGCTCGCGCGGTCAACCAGGTGGCCCACCAGCAGGCCGATAACCAGCCCCCAAAACCCCGCACCGGATAACAAACCGAGCACAAGACCCAATACTTTTCCCCAATAGCGCATATACTCCTCATTTCGCCATGCTCAAGGCTAAAAATTGCATTATCATACCTGTCATTCACCCCTTAGCCTATTGGCAACACGGTCAAACAACCAGAAGTATCCTGTTTGGTTGATGCGGACAGACAGCGAGTAAACTGAAGTGAGCAGCCGCCCTTCCGAAAGATGGTGGGTTATGACTAGCGCAATCCAGTTGAGTACGTTAGTCTCTGACGGTTTGTCGGCATGATGCCAGTGACCACGGAATTTTCGATACCGCGTATGAAAAAAAGTCTACCTACATTGCTTGCAACCCTAATCGGTTCAGCGCTGTACAGCCAGCAGGGACTGGCCGATGACCTCGCATCTCAATGTATGCTGGGTGTACCTAGTTACGACCGTCCTCTGGTACAGGGAAAAACTAACGAGCTGCCGGTCACCATTGATGCCGACAAAGCGCAGGCAAATTACCCGGATAACGCGGTATTCACCGGCAACGTCGATATTGAGCAGGGCAACAGCCGCCTGCAGTCTGACGAGGTTCAGCTGCATCAGAAAACGGTCCAGGGGCAGAGCACGCCAACCCGTACCGTGGATGCACTCGGCAATGTGCGCTATGACGATAATCAGGTGATCCTGAAAGGTCCGAAGGCCTGGTCAAATCTGAATACCAAAGATACCAACGTCTGGAACGGTGACTACCAGATGGTGGGCCGCCAGGGGCGCGGTAAGGCCGATCAGATGAAGCTGCGCGGCGATAACCGTTATACCATCCTGGAAAACGGCACCTTTACCTCCTGCCTGCCGGGTCAGAACAGCTGGAGCGTGGTGGGTTCCGAAGTGATCCACGATCGTGATGAACAGCTGGCTGAGATCTGGAATGCGCGCTTTAAGATCGGTCCGGTACCGGTGTTCTACAGCCCCTACCTGCAGCTGCCGGTGGGCAATAAACGTCGTTCAGGCTTCCTGATCCCAAATGCCAAGTACGGTAGCAACAGCGGCTTCGAATTTATGCTGCCGTACTACTGGAATATCGCGCCACAGGCCGATGCAACGCTGACGCCACACTACATCAGCCGTCGTGGTATGCAGTGGCAGAATGAATTCCGCTATCTGACCGGCCTCGGCGCTGGCCTGGTGGAATTCGACTACATGAACTCCGATGACATTTACAATCGGGAGCATGCGGACGATAAAGATTCGAATCGCTGGCTGTTCCACTGGCAACATTCCGGCATCTACGAGCAGAACTGGCGCTTCAACGCGGACTACACTAAAGTCAGCGACCCGTATTACTTTACCGACCTCGACTCCAACTACGGTTCGACAACCGATGGCTATGTCACGCAGAAATTCAGCGTGGGCTATGCGGAGCAGAACTGGGATGCAACGCTGTCGACCAAGCAGTTCCAGATCTTCGCCAATAACTCTACGCGTAACGTCTACCGCGCGGAGCCGCAGTTTGACTTCAACTACTATCAGAATGACGTTGGTCCGTTTGATACCCATGTCTACGCGCAGGCGGTGAAGTTCACCAACGTTAACAGCCAGTATCCGGACGCCACGCGTTTACATCTGGAGCCAACGATTGGTTTGCCGCTGTCAAACCGCTGGGGCAGCCTGAATACCGAAGCTAAACTGCTGGCAACTCACTACGAGCAGAATGATGTTGATTATTTCAACTCGCTAAAACAGAACCAGGATAACCAGCTTAAAAACTCGGTTAACCGCGTGATGCCGCAGTTTAAAGTCGACGGCAAAATGGTCTTCGACCGGGACATGAACTGGTCACCGGGCTATACGCAGACTCTGGAACCGCGGGTGCAGTATCTGTATGTCCCGTATCGTAACCAGAGCAACATCAACGTTTACGATTCAACGCTGTTGCAGAGCGACTACACCGGTCTGTTCCGCGATCGAACCTACAGCGGTCTCGATCGCATTGCGTCAGCCAACCAGGTGACCACCGGGATGACCACCCGAATTTTTGATAACGATCTGGTTGAACGTTTTAACGCTTCCATTGGTCAAATCTACTCGTTTACCCCGGCGCGCACCGGTATCACCTATGCGGACGATGACGACCGGGGCAGCCTGGTATGGGCTGGCGATACCTACTGGAAAATCAGCGATCGTTGGGCAGCACGCGGTGGCCTGCAATATGACACCCGTCTGGATAATGTTTCACAGGGTAACGCCGTGCTGGAGTGGCGTCGCGATGCTGACCGCATGGTGCAGCTGAACTATCGCTACACCAGTGAGGAGTATATTCAGCAGACGCTGACACAATACAATAACCCACTGTATCAGAAAGGTATTTCTCAGGTAGGCGCTACGGCAAGCTGGCCTGTTGCTGATGCCTGGTCCGTAGTCGGCGCGTGGTATTACGATACCAAAGCGAATCAACCAGCCGATCAGCTGGTGGGCATCCAGTACAGCTCCTGCTGTTATGCCATTCGCCTGGGCTATGAACGTAAAATCACCAGTTGGGAAAACGACAGCAGTAAATATGACAACAAAGTCTCGTTCAACATTGAACTGCGTGGCCTGAGCCCAAGTTATGGTTTAGGTACCGGTCAAATGCTGCGTCAGGGCATCCTGCCTTATCAACGCGCTTTCTGATGTTGTAATGTTTGATAGGCCAACCCGCATCGCGGATAGGAAGAATGGAAAAAGTATGAAGAACTGGAGAATGCTGATCCTCGGTGCAGCTCTGACAGCCAGCACCGCATTCGCAGCACCGCAGGTAGTTGATAAAGTCGCCGCGATTGTTAACAACGGCGTGGTTTTAGAAAGTGATGTGGACGGCATGATGCAGTCCGTCAAAGGTCAGGCACAGCAGGCAGGGCAACAGCTGCCCGATGATAAAACGTTACGCCACCAGATTATCGAACGTCTGATTATGGATAACATTTTATTGCAAATGGCTAATCAGGCTGGCATGAAAATCAACGATGCCCAGCTGGACCAGGCCATTGGCAATATCGCTGCACAGAATAAAATGACCCCCGATCAGCTGCGCAGCCGTCTGGCCTATGACGGCATTAACTATGCGACCTACCGTGAGCAGATCCGCAAAGAGATGCTCACCTCAGAAGTGCGCAATAACGAAGTTCGTCGTCGTTTGACTATTCTGCCGCAGGAAGTTGACTCTCTGGCGACGCAGATGGCCTCGCAGAACGATGCAGGCACCGAACTGAACCTCAGCCACATTCTGCTGCCGCTGCCGGAAAACCCTACCCAGCAGCAGGTTGACGAACAGGAAGTGCTGGCGCGTAAGCTGGTCAATGAAGCCAAAAGCGGCGCTGACTTTGGCAAGATGGCCATCACCTATTCTGCCGATCCGCAGGCGCTGAAGGGCGGTAACATGGGCTGGGGCCGCATTCAGGAATTGCCTTCACTGTTTGGTCAGGCGCTGATCACTGCGAAAAAGGGCGACATCGTTGGTCCGATCCGCTCCGGCGTTGGCTTCCATATTCTTAAAGTCAACGACATGCGCGGTGACAGCCAGAATATTTCCGTGACGGAAGTGCATGCCCGCCATATTCTGCTGAAGCCTTCGCCAATTATGACCGACGACCAGGCACGCCAGAAGCTGCAGGAAGTGGCGAGTGAGATCAACAGCGGTAAACTGAGCTTTACCAATGCGGCGAAGCAGCTGTCTCAGGACCCGGGCTCTGCCAACCAGGGCGGCGACCTGGGCTGGGCTTCGCCAGAAACCTTCGATCCCGCGTTCCGCGATGCCCTGCTGCGCCTGCAAAAAGGCCAGATGAGCGCACCGGTTCACTCCTCCTTCGGCTGGCATTTAATTCAGCTGCTGGACACGCGCAAGGTTGATAAGACCGATGCGGCGAAAAAAGAGCGAGCCTATCGCCTGCTGTTCAACCGCAAATTTGCGGAAGAAGCGCAGACCTGGATGCAGGAACAGCGCGCCAGTGCCTATGTGAAAATTCTGGATGCCAATGCTCAGTAATCTTCGCGTCGTCATCACTCCCGGCGAGCCCGCCGGGATTGGTCCTGACTTAGTCGTTCAGCTTGCCCAGCAGGCCTGGCCGATTGAACTGGTTGTCTGTGCTGACGCCGAGCTGCTGCGCACCCGCGCGGCAGCTTTGCATTTACCCCTCACCCTGCGTGAATATCTGCCGGACACCCCTGCCCTGCCACAAAGCGCGGGTACGCTAACGGTATTACCGCTGCCGCTGGCGCAGCCGGTAACAGCCGGTGAACTGTGCGTGGACAACAGCCATTACGTGCTGGCCTCCCTCGCCCGTGCCTGCGACGGCTGTCTGAACGGCGAGTTTGCCGCGCTGATCACCGGTCCGGTTCATAAGGGCGCGATCAATGATGCCGGGATCCCGTTCAGCGGCCATACCGAATTCTTTGCTGAACGCGCCGGCTGCGATCGCGTGGTGATGATGCTGGCGACCGAAGAGCTGCGCGTGGCGCTGGCGACAACGCATCTGCCGCTAAAGGATGTTTCCGCCGCGATTACCCGTGAAAGCCTGCATGAAGTGATAACTATTCTGCATGCCGATCTGCAGAGCAAGTTTGGCCGCCGTGAGCCGCATATCCTGGTCTGCGGGCTGAATCCCCATGCCGGAGAAGGGGGGCATATGGGCCGCGAAGAAATCGATACCATTATCCCGGCGCTGGACGAACTGCGTCAGCACGGGATCAACCTGACCGGTCCGCTCCCTGCCGATACGCTGTTCCAGCCAAAATACCTGCAGCAGGCGGATGCCGTGCTGGCGATGTATCACGATCAGGGCCTTCCGGTGCTAAAATATCAGGGCTTTGGCCGCGCGGTGAATATCACCCTCGGTCTGCCATTTATCCGCACGTCTGTCGATCACGGTACGGCTCTTGAGCTGGCCGGAAGCGGTCAGGCCGATGCGGGCAGCTTTAAAACGGCGCTTAACCTCGCCATCACCATGATTAAGAGCAGTAATGAATAATCGCGTCCATCAGGGCCATTTTGCCCGCAAACGTTTCGGCCAGAACTTCCTTAACGACCCGTATATTATCGACAGCATTGTCAACGCTATTCACCCCCAGCGCGGCGAGGCGATTGTCGAAATCGGCCCCGGCCTTGGCGCACTGACCGAACCGGTTGGCGAGCGTATTGATGAGTTGACCGTTGTGGAGCTTGACCGCGATCTTGCTGCGCGCCTGCAAACTCATCCATTCCTGGGACCGAAGCTGACTATCTTCCAGCAGGATGCGATGACCTTCGATTTTGCGGCGCTCGCCGCAGAAAAAGGTCAGCCGCTGCGTGTGTTCGGCAACCTGCCGTATAATATCTCCACGCCGCTGATGTTCCACCTGTTCAGCTATGTGGGCTCGATTCGCGACATGCACTTTATGCTGCAGAAGGAAGTGGTGAATCGTCTGGTTGCTGGTCCGGGCAGTAAGGCGTATGGTCGTCTGACGGTGATGGCACAGTATTACTGTCAGGTGATCCCGGTACTGGAGGTGCCGCCGGAGTCGTTCACACCGGCACCGAAAGTCGATTCCGCCGTGGTACGTCTGGTGCCTTACGCTACGCTGCCCAATCCGGTTGAGAGCGTACGGGTGCTGAGCCGCATTACCACCGAAGCCTTCGGTAAGCGCCGCAAAACGCTGCGCAACAGTCTGGGTCACCTGTTCACGCTGGAAGCACTGGAAGAGATGAACATCGATCCTACCCTGCGTGCCGAGAACATTACGGTGGCGCAGTACTGCCAGCTGGCTAACTGGTTATCTGCGAATCCACAGCCGCAGGAGAGCTGAAAATGAACGATACGCCCCGTGTGTGTGTACAGGTACAGAGCATCTACGTAGCATCGCAGTCTGCCCCTGATGAAGACCGCTATGTTTTTGCCTACACCATCACTATCCGTAATCTGGGGCGTATTTCCGTTCAGCTTCTTAGCCGCTACTGGCTGATCACCAACGGTAACGGCCGTGAAACCGAAGTTCAGGGCGAAGGCGTTATCGGTGAACAGCCGCATATCGGACCCGGCGGCGAATTCCAGTACACCAGCGGTGCGGTGCTGGAAACCCCCATGGGGACCATGCAGGGCCACTATCTGATGGTAGACAGTGAAGGCGAAAAAATACGGGTGGATATCCCGGTATTTCGTCTGGCTATCGCCAGCCATATTCATTAAACCGCTCTTTTCTCTTTAGTCTTCATTGCCCTGCTTATCGCCTGGGCTGCGCCGGGACTGCTTTCTTATTTTCAGGACAGATGCATGAGTACTTATCTAATCGGGGATGTTCACGGCTGCTATGACGAGCTGCAATCGCTACTGGGACAGGTGGCCTTTGACCCGCAGCGGGACCAGCTGTGGCTGACCGGTGATTTGGTGGCACGCGGCCCGGCCTCGCTGGAGGTGCTGCGATTTGTGCAATCGCTGGGAGACAGCGTCAGGCTGGTGCTGGGAAATCACGATCTGCATCTGCTGGCGGTTTATGCCGGTATCAGCCGTAATAAGCCTAAAGATCGCGTCAGCCCACTGCTTCAGGCAGACGATGCGGATGAGCTGATCAACTGGCTGCGCCGTCAGCCACTCTTGCAGGTTGATGAAGAGAAAAAACTGGTGATGGCGCATGCGGGCATTACCCCGCAGTGGGATATCGAAACCGCTAAAATGTGCGCGCGTGAAGTCGAGTCCGTGTTGGGTAGCGACACCTATCCGCTGTTCCTTAATGCCATGTACGGTGATATGCCCAACAACTGGTCCCCGGAGCTGAGCGGCCTGGCGAGGCTGCGCTTCAGCAGCAACGCACTGACACGCATGCGCTTCTGCTTCCCTAACGGCCAGCTGGATATGATCAGCAAAGAGTCCCCAGAGAACGCACCGCCGCCGCTGAAACCGTGGTTTACTATACCAGGCCCGGTCTCGCGCGAATACACCATCGTTTTTGGTCACTGGGCTTCGCTGGAAGGCAAAGGCACACCGGAAGGCATTATCGCTCTGGACACCGGCTGCTGCTGGGGAGGAACACTGACGATGCTGCGATGGGAAGATAAGCGAGTATTTACTCAGGTATCGAAGCGCGAAAGTGAGCTTCTGTAAGCGCAGCGCCCGATTAAAAGCAAAGGGCAGACTGTAAAGTCTGCCCTTTGTTATTTCGGGCGATTAGCGACGATCTAAAATCTCAAAGCAGAAGCTGTGCGAGTTTTTATCGTCGGCATCGTGGAACTCGCTGAACGTTGACTGCCATTCATCCGGCTCATAGTCAGGAAAATGGGTATCCCCTTCCACTTCCGCATCAATATGGGTCAGATAAAGGCGATCGGCACGCGATAACAGCTGCTCGTAAATACGACCACCGCCAATCACCATCAGCTCATCAACGTCACCCGCGGCTTTCAGCGCGTCTTCGACGGAAGTCACCCAGGTCACCCCTTCCGCTTCGCCTTTTTGACTGCTGATCACGATATTCAGACGCCCCGGTAGCGGGCGACCAATCGATTCCCAGGTACGACGTCCCATCACAACCGGCTTATTCAGCGTGTGATGCTTAAACCAGGCCAGATCCGCTGGCAGATGCCACGGCATGGCATTTTCCATCCCAATTACACGGTCGGCCGCAAGGGCCGCAATCAGGCTAATCATCATATAAAACTCAACAGGGGTAAAATTGGCGCCATCATACGTAAAGGCGAAAGTTTCGTCGATAGCAAAGCATCGCTTATTCGGTAAAGGTTTATCAGGATATCGGTTGCGTCAACTTCACCGCCATTTTTGCCGTAAAATTACGCGGCGGCATGCTAAAATTCCGCTTTCGTTAAGATGCAGAGCACGGCCATGTTAGAAACCAGTTTATTTGTTGCCACGATTGCGGCACTGGGGATGCTGTCCCCCGGACCCGATTTTTTCCTGATTATCAAAAACGCCGCTCGCTACCGTCGCAGTGCAGCGTTGATGAGCGCGCTCGGCGTTAACTGTGCCGTGGCTACCCATATGGCCTACTGCGTCGCCGGGCTGGCGGTGGTGATCACCACCACGCCGTGGCTGTTTATGCTGCTGAAATATGCCGGTGCGGCCTATCTGATTTACATCGGCATTCAGGCGCTGATTTCGCGCGGCGGCAGTAAGATGGATCTCAGCAACGTCACCCCGGAGCAGACTTCGCTGAAAAAAGCGTTTCTGCAGGGCTATCTGTGCAATCTGCTGAATCCCAAGGCTACGCTGTTTTTCCTGTCAATTTTCACCCAGGTGCTGAACGTCGATTCCGACATCAGTGAAAAGCTGCTGTATGCCGGGATTATCCTTGGCCTGTCCGCAATGTGGTGGCCGCTGCTGGTGGTGCTGATCCAGAGCGCGCCGGTGCGCCGGGGACTGGCAAAAGCCCAGCGAATTGTGGATAAACTGCTGGGGGGTGTATTAATCGCGCTGGGCATCAAGGTTGCACTTTCATGAGCTCATCTCCGTAGCCCGCTAAATCTGCCCACGGTGATGAATCTGATTTTGCATGGATTCATCACTGAAAAATACTCGTCTGCTGACGGCTGATTCACCTTTTATCTTCTCACCACCAGTGCGCCAGTGCAGGATACAACACCCTCGCATTCCCCCCTGAGGATTGAGTGAAACTTTCCGTTTCTGCAGTAACTCACTGAATTGAAGATAAAATAAATAATTGTTTTTCGTCAGCTGCAAGCAATAGCCTTTTTTAGCTTCACACAAGTAAGCTTAACCTGAACTAAAAAAGGATTTTGACTATGTCATGGTATATCTCTGCCCTGAAAAAATATGCGCAATTCACAGGCCGGTCACGGCGTAAAGAATTCTGGATGTTCACTCTTTGTAACCTGATCATACTTGCCGTACTGGGTATTTTACTGGTCTCCTCGCAGCCGGGCATCTTCCACATACTCGTTGCCATCATTATGATGATCTACACCTTAGCCGTCCTTATTCCCTCGATTGCGGTCTGCGTCAGACGTTTACACGACACTAATCGTTCAGGCTGGTTTTATCTGATGAACTTCATCCCTCTCGTCAGCATTATTTTGCTCGTATTCCTTTGTATGCCGGGTACAAAAGGTATTAATAATTACGGCTCAGACCCGAAACCCTGAAATTAAGAAATGGGACGAAGGGGAAAGAATCAGGCACCTTCACGCTCCTTTCTGCAACAAAGGATTCGGTGCAAACATTCTGACTGCCTGAGTAACAGACATTAAAAACGGAAGAATGCGTCTTCTGTGACGAGACATATCGGGCGGCTCCTGAGGAGCCGCTCATAGTGGTAAGTGATAAGTGGTAAGAGGTAAGTGGTAAGTGATGAACAACACGCTGTGAGCGGTGAAAGGGAAACCTGAATTAGTACGTGTTGCCCTGTCGGCCAGGTCAATTTCGGGGAACACCATTGAGCAGAAAAAAACCCTCGCCGGGGCGAGGGTTTGCGGTCACTGCAGGCGGAATCAGCCGTTAATCTGCGCGTGCATATCCTGCACCGAGATAACCTGGTCGACAGCGCTGGCATTCAGCGAAGTCGTGGTAGCAAAAGCCCCGTTCAGTGTGGTGTCGTAATGCACCTTGTACTGTAGCGCGCTGCGGCGAATCAGCTTGGAATCCTCAATCGCCTGACGACCCGCCGTGGTGTTCACGATGTAGGCATACTCACCGTTCTTCACGCGGTCCTGGATATGCGGACGCCCTTCGTGCACTTTGTTAACGCGACGAACTTCGATACCGGCCTGTTTCAGCACCGCGGCAGTCCCGTCGGTGGCATCCAGCTCAAAGCCAAAGTCCTGCAGACGACGCGCCAGTTCAACGATACGTTTCTTATCCCCTTCACGCACCGACAGCAGCGCACGACCGCCCTTCTTCATGTTGCTCTGCGCGCCCAGCATTGCTTTACAGAAAGCTTCAGCGAAGCTGCGACCAACGCCCATCACCTCACCGGTAGAGCGCATCTCCGGGCCCAGGATAGGGTCCACGCCCTGGAATTTGTTGAACGGCAGCACCACTTCTTTAACCGAGAAGTACGGCGGGATAATCTCTTCGGTCACGCCCTGCGCAGCCAGCGTTTTACCGGCCATCACGCGCGCGGCCACTTTCGCCAGCGGCACGCTGGTGGCTTTAGAGACAAACGGTACGGTACGGGCGGCACGCGGGTTCACCTCAATCAGGTAAACTTCATTATCCTTCACCGCAAACTGCACGTTCATCAGGCCGCGAACGCCCAGCTCAAAGGCCAGTTTCTCAACCTGCTGACGCATGACATCCTGGATTTCCTTGCTCAGCGTATAGGCTGGCAGGGAACAGGCTGAGTCACCGGAGTGCACGCCCGCCTGTTCGATGTGCTCCATGATACCGCCAATCAGCACCTGTTCACCGTCGCAGATCGCATCCACGTCAACTTCCACAGCGTCGTCCAGGAAGCGGTCCAGCAGCACCGGCGCATCGTTGGAAACGGAAACCGCCGTGGTGAAGTAGCGTTTCAGGTCGATTTCGTCGTAGACAATCTCCATCGCCCGACCGCCCAGCACGTAGGAAGGACGCACCACCAGCGGGTAACCGATAGACGAGGCTTTTTCTACCGCCATGTCGAGGGTTGTCACGGTGGCGTTGGCCGGCTGCTTCAGCGCCAGGCGCTCAACCGCCTGCTGGAAACGCTCGCGGTCTTCTGCGCGGTCAATCGCGTCCGGGCTGGTACCGATAACCGGCACGCCTGCTGCTTCCAGCGCACGTGCCAGCTTCAGCGGGGTCTGGCCACCGTACTGCACGATCACGCCCTTCGGTTTTTCGATGCGCACGATTTCCAGTACGTCTTCCAGCGTAACCGGTTCGAAGTAGAGACGATCTGAGGTGTCGTAATCTGTTGAAACGGTCTCAGGGTTGCAGTTAACCATAATAGTTTCGAAACCGTCTTCACGCAGCGCCAGCGAGGCATGCACGCAGCAGTAGTCAAACTCGATACCCTGGCCGATGCGGTTTGGACCGCCGCCCAGCACCATGATTTTATCGCGATCCTGATTCGGGTTTGCTTCGCACTCTTCTTCATAGGTGGAGTACATGTAGGCGGTGTCGGTCGAAAACTCGGCCGCACAGGTATCCACACGTTTGTACACCGGATGCAGGTTGTGCTGCTCACGCAGTTTGCGGATTTCAGACTCGGTCACGCCAGCCACGGCCGCCAGACGCGCATCAGCAAAGCCTTTGCGCTTCAGCGTGCGCAGGAAGTCGTAGCTCAGGCCGTTCAGACCCACTTTCGCTACCTGCTGCTCCAGCTGAACCAGCTCTTCAATCTGCACCAGGAACCAGCGGTCAACATTGGTCAGCGCGAAGACATCTTCCACGGTCATGCCAGCGCGGAACGCATCAGCGATGTACCAGATACGATCAGCCCCGGCATCTTTCAGCTCGCGACGGATGGTGGTCAGCGCTTCCGCATCGTTAAGATCCACCTTCGGGTCGAAGCCGTTAGCGCCCACTTCCAGACCGCGCAGCGCTTTCTGCATTGATTCCTGCAGCGTGCGGCCAATCGCCATCACTTCACCGACGGATTTCATCTGAGTGGTCAGACGGTCGTTGGCACCGGCGAATTTCTCAAAGTTGAAGCGAGGGATCTTGGTCACAACATAGTCGATAGACGGTTCGAACGACGCCGGGGTCAGGCCGCCGGTAATATCGTTGGTCAGCTCATCGAGAGTAAAACCGACCGCCAGCTTGGCGGCGATTTTTGCAATCGGGAAGCCGGTCGCTTTCGATGCCAGCGCGGAAGAGCGTGAGACGCGCGGGTTCATCTCAATCACGATCAGGCGACCGTTTTCCGGGTTCACCGAGAACTGCACGTTGGAACCACCGGTTTCCACGCCGATTTCACGCAGCACCGCCAGC
>CAJYIY010000044.1 GCA_913775305.1 uncultured Erwinia sp.
GCCTTCGATGCCGGACAAGACGCGGAAAGCCTGATCGCGGCACGAACGCTGTTCATTGATCGGCTCCTGCGTCGCCTGTGGCGCTTCTTCGGCTTCCCGGAAAAAGATGGCATTGCCCTGGTTGCGGTCGGCGGCTACGGGCGCGGTGAACTGCATCCGCTCTCCGACATTGATGTGCTGATCCTCAGCCGCAGGCCGCTTTCCGATGCCGATGCACAACGCACCAGCGAACTGCTCACCCTGATGTGGGACCTCAAGCTTGAGGTCGGCCACAGCGTGCGCACGCTGGAAGAGTGCCTGCTGGAGGGACTGTCAGATCTGACGGTAGCGACCAACCTGATTGAGTCACGTATGCTGACCGGCGATCTGACGCTGTTTCTCGAAATGCAGAAAAACGTTTTCAGCGACGGATTTTGGCCTTCCGACCGCTTCTTCGCGGCGAAAATTGGCGAACAGCAGGAGCGTCACAAGCGCTATCATGGCACCAGCTACAACCTTGAACCGGATATCAAAAGCAGCCCCGGCGGCCTGCGCGATATTCACACGCTGCTGTGGGTTGCCCGCCGACACTTTGGCGCCACCTCCCTGGACGAGATGGTGGGCTTTGGCTTTCTGACTCAGGCCGAGCGCAATGAGCTTAACGAGTGCCAGAGTTTTCTGTGGCGAATCCGCTTCGCCCTGCATCTGACGCTACCCCGCTACGACAACCGGCTGCTGTTTGATCGCCAGCTTAACGTTGCCCGACGCCTGAACTATCAGGGTGAAGGCAATGAGCCGGTTGAGCGAATGATGAAGGATTTCTTTCGCGTCACCCGCCGGGTGGGCGAGCTGAATCAGATGCTGCTCCAGCTGTTTGATGAGGCGATTCTTGCCCTGCCGACCGACGAAAAGCCGCGACCAATTGACGATGATTTCCAGCTGCGCGGTTCGCTAATCGATCTGCGTGACGAAACGCTGTTCAGTCGCGAACCGGAAGCGATTATGCGCATGTTTTATACCATGGTGCGCATGCCGAAAATTACCGGGATCTACTCCACCACATTGCGCCAGCTGCGGCACGCACGGCGTAACCTGAAACAGCCGCTGTGTACTATTCCGGCTGCGCGTGAGCTGTTTATGTCAATCCTGCGTCATTCAGGGGCGGTCAGCCGCGCGCTGGTTCCAATGCACCGTCACAGCGTGCTGTGGGCCTATATGCCTCAGTGGAGCAATATTGTCGGGCAGATGCAGTTCGATCTGTTCCACGCCTATACGGTTGATGAGCACACCGTCCGCGTACTGCAAAAGCTGGAAAGCTTTGCGAATGAAGAAACGCGCTCCCTGCATCCTCTCTGCGTGGAGCTTTGGCCGCGTCTGCCGCAGCTGGAGCTGATGCTGATGGCCGCCCTGTTCCATGATATTGCCAAAGGACGCGGTGGCGACCATTCGATTCTCGGAGCGCAGGATGCGCTGGAGTTCGCCGAGATGCACGGTCTGAATTCGCGGGAAACCCAGCTGGTTGCGTGGCTGGTACGCCACCACCTGCTGATGTCGGTCACCGCCCAGCGCCGCGATATTCAGGATCCAACGGTTATCCAGCAGTTTGCTGAAGTGATGCAGAATGAAAACCGGCTGCGCTATCTGGTCTGCCTGACCGTGGCTGATATCTGTGCCACCAATGAGACCCTGTGGAACAGCTGGAAGCAAAGCCTGCTGCGCGAGCTGTTCTTCGCCACCGAAAAACAGCTGCGCCGGGGCATGGAAAACAGCCCCGACCTGCGTGAACGGGTGCGCCACCACCGGCTACAGGCGCTGGCACTGCTGAGGATGGATAACATCAATGAAGAGGTGCTGCACCAGATCTGGGGCCGCTGCCGCGCCGACTACTTCCTGCGGCACACGCCGAACCAGCTGGCCTGGCACGCGCGGCACCTGATGAAGCACGATCTTGACCAGCCGCTAATCCTTGTCAGCCCACAGGCGACGCGCGGCGGCACCGAAATTTTTATCTGGAGCCCGGACCGTCCTTATCTGTTTGCGGCCGTAGCCGGTGAGCTGGATCGCCGTAATCTGAGCGTACATGATGCACAAATCTTCACCAGCCGCGATGGCATGGCGATGGACACCTTTATTGTGCTGGAGCCGGACGGCAGCCCCCTGTCGGCCGATCGGCATGAGCTGACCCGCCACGCGCTGGAACAGGCAATCTCACAGAGCAGCTGGCAACCACCGCGCGCTCGTCGCCAGTCGGCACGGCTGAAGCACTTCAACGTCGATACCGCAGTCAATTTCCTGCCGACCCACACCGATCGGCGCACCTACCTGGAGCTGATTGCCCTCGATCAGCCAGGGTTACTGGCCCGCGTCGGGGAAGTTTTTGCCGACCTGAATATTTCGCTACACGGCGCGCGGATCAGTACTATCGGTGAGCGGGTAGAGGATTTATTTATTCTCGCCAACAGCGATCGCCGGGCGTTAGATGCAGAAATGCGCGAAGTGCTGCAACAACGGTTGACAGAGGCCCTTAATCCAAACGATAAAGTGTGACCCGAATTTACTTTTTAACCTCGCCACCCCGCAATGTTCTGCAAAGCACATTGTTCTCTTGTTTAACGGGATGGCAGAACCAGGAAAGCAGAAACCATGCAACAGTTACAGAGTGTTATTGAAGCGGCCTTTGAGCGCCGTGCTGACATCACCCCAGCAAATGCTGACACCGTCACCCGCGAAGCGGTTAACCAGGTTATTGCCCTGCTGGACAGTGGCGCCCTGCGTGTGGCAGAAAAAATTGACGGCCAGTGGGTGACGCATCAGTGGCTGAAGAAAGCCGTTCTGCTCTCTTTCCGCATCAATGACAATCAGGTAATTGATGGCGCAGAGAGCCGTTACTACGACAAAGTTCCAATGAAATTCGCTGACTACGACGATGCGCGCTTCAAGAAAGAAGGCTTCCGCGTGGTGCCACCCGCAGCGGTCCGCCAGGGTGCCTATATCGCTCGTAACACCGTGCTGATGCCATCTTACGTCAACATTGGTGCTTATGTGGATGAAGGCTCTATGGTGGATACCTGGGCGACCGTCGGTTCATGCGCACAGATCGGTAAAAACGTTCACCTGTCCGGCGGCGTCGGTATCGGTGGCGTTCTGGAGCCGCTGCAGGCAAACCCAACTATCATTGAAGATAACTGCTTCATCGGCGCACGTTCTGAGATCGTTGAAGGCGTGATCGTCGAAGAAGGTGCGGTGATCTCAATGGGCGTTTACATCGGCCAGAGCACCAAAATCTACGATCGTGAAACCGGTGAAGTTCACTACGGTCGCGTACCGGCGGGTTCCGTGGTCGTATCCGGCAACCTGCCGTCAAAAGATGGCAGCTACAGCCTGTACTGTGCGGTTATCGTGAAAAAAGTTGACGCGAAAACCCGTGGTAAGGTCGGCATTAACGAGCTTCTGCGCACCATCGACTGATTTATCTGCGGGCCACTACGGTGGCCCGTAATTTTTTCTTTACGATTTTTCGTTACACAACCTTTTTTTTGCCCTTCATCAAATAGTGATATTGCGCACATTCCAGGCGTATAATCCGCGCCAGTTAATTACAGTATTAATTTTAAACGATCCTGACTGTTTCAGGTGCCGCCTCAGGGTACACCGTCGTATGAAACATCGAGCTAAGTGAAGACAAGGCGTAAGCGCGCAGCCACCACAGCGTACGAAGTACGTGAGAAGGGCCAGCTCTGCACAACGCAGTAGTCACAACGCGCAGCCGGATCGTCATCTCACTTATAAGGAACCGATGCTATGTATGACAATTTAAAAGGTCTGGGTATTACCTCGCCTGAAGATATCGATCGCTACAGCCTGCGTCAGGAAGCGAACAACGATATCCTGAAAATCTATTTCCGTAAGGATAAAGGTGAGTTCTTTGCCAAAAGCGTAAAGTTCAAATATCCACGCCAGCGCAAAACCGTCGTCGCCGATAACGCCAGCCAGGGCTACAAAGAGATTCAGGAAATCAGCCCGAACCTGCGCTATGTGATTGATGAACTGGATCAGATTTGCCAGCGCGATCGGGTTGAAGTCGATCTGAAACGTAAAATCCTCGACGATTTGCGTCATCTGGAAAGCGTAGTATCGAATAAGATTGCTGAAATCGAATCTGACCTGGATAAGCTGACCCGCGGCGGTCGCTAATTTATCCGGCTCGGCAAATAAAAAACGGTGCTATTCAATAGCACCGTTTTTTTTCATCCGTAACGGCCGGATAACCGACCGTTGCCCTGAGCTTACTGCATCAGCAGGTAAATTGTGCTGTCACCACGCTGAATATTCAGCGCCAGCACGGAAGGTTTCGTATCCAGAATTTTACGCAGCTCGCCCAGATTGCTAATCGCCTGCTGGTTAACCCCCAGGATCACATCGTCTTTCTTCAGACCGATGCGCGCCGCCGCAGAACCGGGTTTCACGCTGTCGACCTTCACGCCCTTAACGTCTTTGCTGTCATAGTTGCTCAGTGCGGCTCCTTCAACGCCGGTGTAGATCGTACCGGAATCCACCTTCATGCCGGCACTCTGTTGCAGTTCAACGTTCACCGTTAGCGGTTTGCCATCACGGATCAGGCCCAGCTCCATTTTGGTTCCCACCGGCAGCGAGCCGACTTCAGCGCGCAGCGCAGCAAAACTGGAGATCGACTTATTATTCAGCGATACAATCACGTCACCGGCTTTCACGCCCGCCTTCGCCGCAGAGGATTTCGGCAGCACCTGGCTGACGAACGCACCGCGCTGGGCATCCACTTTCATCGCTTTCGCCAGCTCGGAGTTCAGCTCGGTTCCCATAATACCCAGCTCGCCGCGTTTCACCTGGCCAAACTCAACCATCTGGCTGGTCAGGTTTTTCACCATGTTACTTGGGATGGCGAAGCCGATGCCAATGTTACCGCCATCCGGTGCAAGGATCGCGGTGTTAATCCCGATCAGTTCACCGTTCAGGTTAACCAGCGCGCCGCCGGAGTTACCCCGGTTAATGGCAGCATCGGTCTGAATAAAGTTCTCATAGTTTTCAACGTTAAGGCCGCTGCGTCCCAGCGCAGACACAATACCTGACGTGACCGTCTCACCCAGGCCGTAAGGGTTACCGATAGCCACGGTATAATCCCCCACGCGCAGGCTGTCGGAATCGGCAATTTTCACTGCGGTCAGGTTTTTCGCATCCTTCAGCTGGATCAGCGCAATATCAGAACGCGGATCTTTACCAATCACTTTCGCGTCGTACTTACGACCATCGCTTAGCTGCACCAAAATCTTGGTGGCGTTATCGACCACGTGGTTGTTAGTCACCACATAACCTTTAGCGGCATCAATCACTACACCCGAACCGAGCGCGCGGAACTTCTGCTGCTGAGTATCATCGCCGCCCGCGCCGCCGTTACCGCCCTGACACATTGGTGAACTCTGGAATGGTGAACCGTCCTGGCAGAACGGCGAGTTATCACCGAAGAACTGCTGGAACTGCTGCGGCAGGCGTGGAGTCCGAACGGTGGTGCTGCCTTCGATATTAATACTGACAACGGAAGGCATCACTTTTTCCAGCATCGGTGCCAGGCTTGGCAACTGCTGAGTCGGTGTTGATGATGACGCGGTTTCAGCGGCACTGACGGTGACAGGATTCATTGCCAGGCCAATGCTGAAAGCCAGTGCGCTTAGTACTAACGTTGTTTTTTTCATTCGTCGGATTCTCAAGTGATTCAGTTAAGTAACCATTGCTGCGGTCGTGTCATTGAGATTAATTTTTTAGCGCGAAGTTCATGTATTAACATTGATGAAAAGTAAAAAATTATTGTCCGTCTTTACAAAACTGATGACGGACATTTCTATTCTACCGCCATCAGGCGACGATACTCATCCCAGGCATACAGATCGGTCATTCCGCTAATGTAATCCTGTAGCAGACGGGCGCGAAAATAGTATTCCCAGATTTCAGTCTCTGCGGGAGATTTCCCCAGATGTTCCACCGCCTCACTGTAGGCCTGGCGGAAACGGGTGGAGAGTTTATGAAACAGCCGCGTCTCGATCGGATATCCTTTAAGATAATCTTTTTCAACCAGCTCGCTAAATTCCTGCTGAGAGAGCATCAGCAGTGGTCGGTAAATATCCAGTAGCCCGCTGATTACCCGATATCCCTGCAGCTCCAGCTGCTCGACTTCGGGATGATTGAAGACATGACGGAAGGCAACTTTTTTGAATATATCCAGCAGCAGACTGTGCGGGCTACCGTCCTCCAGCAGCGCTTCATTAAACTCGCCGTGATAGACAGCAGAAAGATTATCGATAAAGCGGCTGGCGGCATGTGGCACCAGCCGGGAAACGGTATTGACCCGCAGATACATAAAGAACTGATCTTCGCTGATGCGGCTTGAACGGGGACTGCGCGACTTTTCCAGCGCAACGGTAATGACGGCTGAAAACAGGTCACCGGGCTGATGGTCCGGCCAAAGACGATATAAATGGTCGTAAAGCTGCTCAACGCTGAAAATATTTTTTTCTACCGCATCTTCCAGATCGGCAACGCAGTAGGAGATATCATCGGCCGCTTCCATAATATAGGTCAGCGGAAAACGACAGTGCGGCTTTAAATCCAGTTCCCTTTGCAAATTCTCAACATACTCTTCTTCTGCAAGATAATAACCCGGCTTTTTCATCAAATAACTGTGGCTGGCGGGAATTTCACCGGTAAACCAGGCGGGACGCGTATATTTTAAAATGCAGCCAACCTGCGCCCAGGTCAGATTCATCTTCATCAGCGTATGCACCATGCGGATCGCCTGGGCATTGCCCTCGAAGTGTGATAAATCTTGACGAATCTTTGCACGTAACGGGTCAAGTCCATCGCCGCGACTGCGTAAAACCTCAGCCTCACAGCGATCGGCAGTGGCTCTTTGCGGCTGCCAGCCTGCATCCAGCCGCTGACGAAACCAGTCGTTAATCGCCGACTCCCCAAAATGACCAAACGGCGGATTGCCGATATCGTGCATCAGACAGGCCATTTCAACGATGCTTTCAAACGGACCGGTCAGCTGCGACAGACCCAGCGGCTCCAGCAGCCCCTGTTCCTTCAGCCGGGTGAGAACCTCTTTAGCAATATAGCGCCCCACCTGCTGCACCTCCAGCGAGTGCGTCAGGCGCGTTCGCACCGCGGCATTGCGCTCCAGCGGGAAAACCTGTGTTTTCTGCTGCAGGCGACGAATGGCCGCCGAATTGATGATCCTTCCGCGATCGCTTTCAAAAATGCGCAGGATTTCATGCTCGTCCTTTTCACCCTCATAGGGACGGTAACAGCGCTGCCAGTTAATTTTTTTGCGGAAGTCGATCCCGGTCATCCCGTGTTCCCTGTTATTTCCATGATGTTGCCATGATAGACTATGCGCCGAAAACCACGAAAAATTCCACTGAAATAGCGAGTATCCCCATGAAAGCAGGCATTATTGGTGCAATGGAACAGGAAGTGACGCTGCTGCGTGACAAGATTGAAAACCGTCAGACGCTGACGCTGGCAGGCTGCGAGATTTATACCGGCAGCCTGAATGGCGTTGAGGTTGCCCTGCTGAAATCCGGCATCGGTAAAGTGTCAGCGGCGCTGGGCACCACGCTGCTACTGGAACTGTGCAAGCCTGATTTAATTATCAACACCGGTTCAGCCGGTGGCCTGGCTCCGTCGCTGAAAGTGGGTGATATCGTTGTTTCTGACGAAGTACGCTATCACGATGCCGACGTTACCGCCTTTGGCTACGAGCCGGGCCAGATGGCCGGTTGCCCGGCAGCATTTAAAGCTGACGATAGGCTGATTGCTGCGGCAGAGCAGTGCATCCGCGACCTGAAGCTGAATGCTGTTCGTGGTCTGGTGGTCAGCGGCGATGCCTTCATCAACGGTGCAGCGCCACTGGCGCGTATCCGCAGCACCTTCCCGCAGGCGATCGCCGTAGAGATGGAAGCCACGGCCATCGGCCACGTTTGCCATCAGTTCGGCACGCCGTTTGTGGTCGTACGCGCCATTTCAGATGTGGCCGACCAGGAATCTCATCTCAGCTTTGAAGAGTTCCTGGCTGTTGCAGCCACGCAGTCTTCGCTGATGGTTGAAAGCCTGCTGACCCGCCTGGCCAATGGCTAAATGCCTGACCGTGCTGCTGTTGTGGCTGGCGTCTGCCGCAGCGGCAGCGCCACCGCGTGTAGTAACCCTGGCTCCCAATCTGACCGAACTGGCCTTTGCTGCCGGGATTACTCCGGTCGGCGTCAGTGACTATTCGGATTACCCACCGGCGGCAAGCGGGATTAAGCACGTTGCCAGCTGGCAGGGAATCAATACTGAAAAACTGCTGAGCCTGAAGCCCGATCTGGTGCTGGCTTGGCGCGGAGGAACCTCGCCGCGCCAGATCGCGCAGCTCCAGTCGTTAGGGGTAAAGGTGCTGTGGCTGGATCCGGCATCCGTTGAGCAACTGATTGCCAGTCTGCGTCAGCTTGCCGACTTCAGCCCACAGCCGCAGCAGGCAGAGCGGGCCGCAGTTCAGCTCCAGCAACAGTTCGACGCGCTTCGACAGCGCTATCGTGAGCCGCAGCCCAGGCGGGTGTTTCTGCAATTCGGTATCAAGCCACTGTTTACCGCGGCGGATAACACGCTGCAAAACGAAGTGCTCAGGCTGTGCGGCGGCGAGAATATTTTTTCCGACAGCCGCGTCCCCTGGCCTCAGGTCAGCCGTGAACAGGTGCTGGCGCGCCAGCCTCAGGCTGTTGTGATATCGGGGGGTGCCGCACGGGCAACCGCAGTTGCGCAGTTCTGGCAACCGCAGCTGAATGTCCCGGTTTACGCGCTTAACGACGACTGGTTCAGCCGGGCCGGGCCACGCATAATACTGGCCGCCCAACAGCTTTGCAGCCAGCTTCAGCCTGAAAGGTAACAGGCAGCCTGTATAAACCCGCGAAGCGATTGCAGATGTAGGCTGCGGTAGCCATTTTGAGTCAAATCAGGCACGGCGTTCGGGAAACAAACAAACCGGGTCAGACGCCACGGCCCGGCACCGGCGTGCCGGGTGGTTACCCTCGCAGCACACGCCAGGGTAACATCATAAGGGGAAGGATCAGATGCTGAAGGAGGAACCGCAACCGCAGGTGGTTTTGGCGTTCGGGTTGGTTACGATAAAGCGCGAACCTTCCAGCCCTTCGGTATAGTCCACTGAACCGCCTACCAGATACTGCAGGCTCATGGGATCGACAACCAGCGCGACGCCCGCTTTTTCAATGGTCATATCGCCGTCGTTAATTTTATCGTCAAACGTGAAGCCATACTGGAAACCGCTGCAACCACCGCCGGTGATATACACACGCAGTTTCAGATCCGGGTTATTCTCGTCGGAAATCAGATTCTTCACTTTACTGGCCGCTGCTTCAGTAAACTGCAGGGGTACGGCTACGTCGTCGCTCATTTAAATACTCCACTATGCACTCAGGCCACTTGCCCGACCGGTCATAATTCGACCATCGTTAGGGTCATTATCTTATACCCGGGTGTAGCAATCAAGCTAAGGCTGTGCCGCCCCGTGCGGTCATGCCGTTAAGTTGTCTTACCATACTCAGAGTGCGGGCTGAGGTTCGGGAATACAAGCACCGTCGGTGAGTTAATTTTTTCTGACCTTTCGTTCCGCGCGGATGTTCCCTTAGAATAGACGGGTTTTTTAATGAATAACCAGGAGCGGTTCCATGAGTAAGTCTGAAAACCTGTACGCTCAGGCGCAGCAATTCATCCCCGGCGGCGTCAACTCGCCGGTGCGAGCCTTTACCGGTGTCGGCGGCGTGCCGCTCTTTATTGAACGCGCCAACGGTGCCTATCTGTACGATGCCGACGGCAAAGCCTATATCGACTACGTTGGCTCATGGGGCCCGATGGTCCTGGGCCACAACCACCCCGCCATCCGCAATGCGGTGATCGAAGCGGCCGAGCGCGGCCTCAGCTTCGGCGCACCGACCGAGATGGAAGTGAAAATGGCGCAGCTGGTGACCGAACTGGTGCCGACCATGGATATGGTGCGCATGGTTAACTCGGGAACCGAGGCGACGATGAGCGCCATTCGTCTGGCTCGCGGCTTTACCCATCGCGATAAAATCATTAAGTTTGAGGGCTGCTATCACGGCCACGCCGACTGTCTGCTGGTGAAAGCCGGTTCAGGGGCGCTGACCCTCGGCCAGCCCAACTCCCCGGGCGTGCCTGCTGATTTCGCGAAGCATACGCTGACCTGCACCTATAACGATCTCGATACCGTGCGAGCCGCGTTTGAGCAATACCCGGAAGAGATTGCCTGTATCATCGTTGAGCCGGTCGCCGGGAATATGAACTGTATTCCGCCGCTGCCAGAGTTCCTTCCTGGCCTGCGCGCGCTGTGCGACGAGTTCGGTGCACTGCTGATTATCGACGAAGTCATGACCGGTTTCCGCGTTGCACTGGCGGGCGCACAGGCCTATTACGGCGTTGAGCCCGATCTGACCTGCCTGGGTAAAATCATCGGTGGCGGAATGCCGGTGGGTGCCTTCGGCGGACGTCGTGAGGTGATGGATGCGCTGGCTCCGGTCGGTCCGGTTTATCAGGCGGGGACGCTCTCCGGCAACCCTGTTGCCATGGCGGCCGGTTACGCCTGCCTGACCGAGATCTCTCAGCCGGGCACCCATGCCACGCTGACCGATTTGACCACCGAGCTGGCAGAAGGACTACGGGAAGCCGCGGCGGCAGAAAACATCCCGCTGGTGGTTAATCACGTCGGCGGCATGTTTGGCCTGTTCTTTACCGATGCCGACAGCGTAACCTGCTACGCAGACGTAACCCGATGCGATGTTGAACGCTTTAAGCGTTTCTTCCATCTGATGCTGGAAGAGGGGGTGTATCTCGCTCCGTCAGCATTTGAAGCCGGCTTTATGTCCTTAGCACACAGCAAGGAAGATATTCAGCGCACCCTTGCTGCTGCACGTCGCAGCTTCGCGAAGTTATAACCGCTACCCCTCTGGCAACGCAGCGGCAGTCCGCTCCTCGCCGCTGCATCAAAAACGGGGCTGTCGCCCCGTTTTATCATCACGACTTCCTCAGCAGATAAACGAAGTAAGGCGCACCAATAAAGGTGGCCAGCAGCCCCGCCGGGATCCGATCGGGGAAGGAGAGCATGCGTCCGCACCAGTCAGCCGCCACCATCAGCCCCCCCCCTAACAGCGCCGCCGTCACCTGCTGCGGCAGCGCACGGCGGAAGCCCAGCATGCGCGCCATATGCGGTGCCATCAGCCCGACAAAGCTCAAAGGGCCAATGGTTAACGTGGCCGCCGCCGTCAGGCAGGCCGCCAGTACCAGCAGCACCAGCCGTGATGGCGTCAGCGCCATCCCTACCGCTTTCGCCGTCGTACTGCCCAGCGGCAGTACGGTCAGCCAGCGACGGCACAGCGGCACCAGCGCCATCAGTACCACGGCAATGATTACCGTTCGCTGCGCCTGTTGGGCATCGATCTTGTAGGTCGATCCCGCCATCCAGGTCAGCAGACTGGCCATACGCGGATCGCCACTGGCGAGCAGCAGCATAGTGATGGTGGTGAAGGCCGTGCTCATCGCCATCCCCGCCAGCAGCATTTTCGCCGGCGAGAAGCCGCCGCGCCCGGCGGCAATCGAGATAATCATCAGCGTCATCGCTGCACCCAGCGTCCCTGCGGGCAGCAGCCAGCCAAACGCATCGCCGGGAACGAGAAACAGCATCACCACCACGCCAAAAGACGCACCAGAGCTGATTCCCAGCACTTCAGGGCTGGCCATCGCATTGCCCGTAAGGCGCTGTACCATGCAGCCCGCCACGCCGAGCATCATTCCGGTTGCCAGCGCCGCCGCCAGTCCCGGCGCACGCCACGGCAGCAGCTGATGCCAGAGGTCACCGGTTGCCCATACCCAGCCGTCTGCGTTGCGACC
>CAJYIY010000045.1 GCA_913775305.1 uncultured Erwinia sp.
CTCCGTTGCCGGAGCCGCCCGGGCCGGTGCCGCCGGGCACGGTCTGATGCTGTCGCGCACTCAGCCTCGCCCGGCTGGCCAGCCGAAGCTGCCGCTGGATGCCATTCAGAATCCGTTAATTGACGCTTATCTTGACGCGCTTCCTGCTGGCGTGGAGCCCCGTATCCTTGCCTCGCGCACAGCGTTCGTCAGCCAGGATGGCAATGAAGCTCGCCGTCTGGCCCTGCCGGGATTGACGGCACAGGCGAAGCAGCATCGCGCCGCCGGCCATGTGGTAACCGGCGATACTCTGAATGACTATATCGCTGCTTTCGATGTACACCTCGGCACACCACAACAGGTTATCGCCTCGCTGCGCCAGGACAGCACCCTGCCACGCGTTACCGATATTTCATTCCAGGTACACTCAATCGATCCACCACACCAGCAGATTTTAACCTCTGTCGAGCTGCTCGCCACGGAGGTCGCCCCGGCGCTGGGCTGGCGTCCGGCCGTAACCGCACAGAACCACAAGGAAACCGTATGACTCAGTCTCAGGATTTACTGCAAAAACTGGCCAACATTACGGCAGACAGCCCGCTGGCCGAAGCCCGCCTTAGCCGTGAAGCCGCCACTCAACATACGCAGGGCAGCTACGATGTGCTGTTCAGCGGCCATGATTCGGGCGATTTTCCGCTGTCTCTGCGCCTGGCCCTGGCGCAGCAGATCGCCAGCTGGCACGGCGAAGAAGAGCTGGCAGAACACTATGCCGCACGGAACACAACGGCTCCGCCTGAGGATCGGCTGGCTTCGGCGCTGGCGCATGCCGAGCTGCTGACCTTTAAACCCGCCAGTGCCGAACCTTCTCATCTGCAGTCGCTGGAGCAGGCCGGATGGAGCAAAGCAGCTATCGTGACCCTCTCCCAGCTGGTGGCGTTCATCAGTTTTCAGAGCCGCCTGCTGCGCGGCTATCGTCTGCTGAAGGGCGAGGACGGTTCAGCAGCCAGCACGCTGTCGGTCAACGCGGCGGCATGGCGTTCAGATGCCCCGACCCTGAGTGGTAAAAAAACGCCCCCGGCCTTTACGCGGGAAGAACTGGGCTGGGAACCCTGGCTGGCGGCGAAACCGCTGGCAGAGTTTAACGCGCTGGAGAAAGCCACGCTGGCGCGGTTTGGCCACACCGATTCTGATTACTTTCGCCTGCTGGCCCGCAATCTGCCGCTACTGGAGCAGCGCACGCTGACTGACAAAGGGATCTTTTACACTTCCGGCGGGCTGCCGCGTAAAGAACGTGAACTGGCCGCCACCGTTGCCAGCAAGGTCAACGGCTGCATCTATTGCGCCTCGGTTCATGCCCGTAAGGCAGCGCAGCTGTCAAAACAGCCCGAAGACATTCAACGCCTGATTGATACCGCTCCCGGTCAGCCGCTGGCGGTGGATCAGTCCCCTCGCTGGCTGGCGCTAATCGACTTTTCGGCTTCGCTTTCCGCCACACCGCCAACGGCAAACGTACAGCAGCTGGCAGCACTGCGTAAAGAGGGGCTGAGTGAGCTGGAGCTGGTCGATTTGGTCCAGTCAACGGCATTCTTTGCCTGGGCTAATCGTCTGATGCTCACTCTCGGCGAACCCTTTACCGAAACCGTCTGAATCAGCCGGGGAGCGGCAGTTCCCCGTTTAACAGGAGCGACTTATGTCACTACCGCAACCCGCACTGGATCACGCGGTGATCCACGTCGGAGCTCAGCTGGATGACGCGGCCACGCTGTTCCGACACCTCGGTTTTCAACTTACCGAGCGTGGCCACCACTCGCTGGGTTCCAGCAATCATCTGGCAGTTTTCGACGCAAATTATCTTGAACTGCTGGGTTACGAGCCGGAGCGCGGCAATCATCGACGCGATCTGTGGTCGTCACCCGTCGGCCTCTCCGGTCTGGTATGGAAAACTGACGATGCCGACGCGGTCTACCAGCATTTACAGCGGCAGCAGCTGGCCGAATCACCACCGGCGTCATTTTTTCGTCCGGTAACACTGCCGGACGGCAGTGAGCTGGAAGCACGCTTTCGCACCGTCAGGCTGCATTCCAATCGCGTCCCGAACGGTCGCAGCTTCTTTTGCCAGCATCTGACTCCTGATGCCGTCTGGCAGCAGGCATGGCAGGTGCATCCGAACGGCGTCACGCAGATCCGTGAATTTGTTATCGCTGCGGATCGTCCGGATCAGGCCGCTGAGGTTTATCTTCAGCTGTTCCCGTCCGTGGCGCCAGAGGAAAAGGAAGGCGGTGAGCGGGTGATTAACGCAGGCGCAGTGCGGTTACGTCTGATTAACCCGGAGACGGCAAAAGAAGAGTTCGGCAATCTGCCGGAGGATTACAACGGCACGGCAAGAATGGTAGCCCTGAGCCTGCACAGCACCTCACTGGAACAGGTAAAGAAGAGTCTGTCTCAGGGCGGCATTCCCTTCCACGAAGATCGTCATCGTGTGCGGGTTGACGCCCAACACGCCTTCCAGCTTGCCCTGCACTTTACTGAGTAAACTGGCGGTCAGCGCATCGTCTGAGTGTCGTGCTGGCCTCTCAGAAACGCTTTGACCTGTGGCCAACCCAGCGGGCTGATGCCCGCTGTCTGATTTCTTCTGTCTGTGCAGAACGACCCTGTCAATCAGCCAAGATATTCGATAATCGACAGCCCGCCGTTATAGTCAGTGCTGTAGATCATACCGGTGGCATCCACAAACACATCACAGGACTGGATCACCTGCGGACGTCCGGGGCGCGTATCCATCATTTTCGCCGGAGCAGCGGGCACCAGTGCACCGGTTTCCACCGGTTGATATGGATTACTGATATCGTAGGCGCGCACGCCCGCATTCTGCCAGGTGGCAAAGATCAGTGAGGAGCTGACAAAGCTACCCGGTCGGTTTTCATGCAGGTTATGCGGGCCAAAGTGCGCCCCTTTCACCACGTAATCCGTCTCAGCCGGCTGCGGGAATGTGGAAATACTGATCGGGTTTGACGGTTCACGAATATCAAACAGCCAGATATGCTTTTCTCCGTCTTGCTGGCTATCCAGCACTGCCTCATCCAGCACTACCAGCAGATCGCGATCCGGCAGCGGCAGCGCGGTATGAGTTCCCCCACCAAATGGCGGGCTCCAGTTGCGGTGGGCAATCAGCGTTGGCTGGTAACGATTGCTGACGTCCAGCAGCGTCAGGCCGCCGTCGCGCCAGCTGCCGTAGGCCGTATCGCCGCTGATAATTGCATGATGCAGCGCATAGCGTTTCCCCTCAGGCCAGTCGGGATTTTCCCCCTCTGCAGCGTTCATCCCCGGCAGCCACCAGCGACCCGCCACCTGCGGCTTCAGCGGATCGGCAAGGTCAATGGTCAGGAAGATATAGTCGGTAAAACCGTCCAGCAGCGCGGAAACATATGCCCAGCGACCACCCACGTACCAGATGCGGTGGATACCAATCCCTGTCAGCGGCAGGAAGCTGATTTCACGTGGACGATCGGGTACGGAAATATCAAAAATACGCAGACCGGCGCTCCAACCGCGATCCTGCACATCACTCATCGTCTCCGTGACGGAACGGGTGTAATAGACCTTCTCATCGGCAAAACGCACGTCGGCAAACAGATCGCGGGCGTTGATCACCAGCAGCAAATCGTCATGCGTTTGCAGATGCACATTCCAGGTTCCGGGCGGGGCGGCAATATAACCTGCGGGGCGTGGATTTTTGGCATCACGGACATCAATCATCGAAAAGCCGGATGAAACCATGTGGCCCACATAAGCATAGCCACGATGAACCATCACCTGCACACCGTCCGGTCTTCCTCCCTGATCGCTGTGACCGATCAGGCGCATGTTCCGGCAGAATTCCGGGGTGGGTAAACTGCGTGCCACGTGTCGCCCTTACTTTTTGTATTTCGCTTCAAGCGTGGCAAACCACGGCGCAACGAAGTCTTCGGTCTGGCCCCAGCCCGGAATAATTTTGCTCAGGCCTGCCACGTTAACCGGGCCAGGCTGGGCAATCAGCAGCGCCTGCGGAATGGTCGTGGCTTTGAACTCGTAGCTGTCCGGTGTGGGTTCGCCCGCCAGCTTTAATGCCACGAGGCGCATGTTAGTCGCACCGATAAGTTTAGGATCAACCGCTGCAGTAACTTTCCAGGGGCTGCCGGCTTCACGCATCAGCTGAAGATCCTGGTTGGAGACGTCGATGCTGTAGAGTTTGATTTCGGTACGGCCATTCTCTTTCAGCGCTTTCATCGCGCCCTGACTGAAGGCATCCCAGGTTCCCCAGATTGCATCCACTTTGCCTCTCGGATATTTAGCCAGCAGCGCGCCCACTTTGTTCGCGGTGTCACCCTGCACGTCGGAGGAAACGGCACCAACGGACTCCAGTTCGTGGATGCCCGGATTTTCCTGCAGCAGCTGCCTGTAGGCCGCCTGACGACGTTCCATCGGTGGGAAACCGGCAACCCACAGTTTGATGATGTTGGCCTTGCCGTTATGATCCTGGATCAGCTGACCGAAGGAGAGTTTGGTCAGCGAAGCATCGTCCTGTTGGGTCACGGTTGCGCCCGGTATCGTGCCGTCTACAGAGGTATCGAACACTGATACCGCAATGCCGCTGTCGACGATCTTTTTAATCAGCGGTGCAGCATAAGGCGCACGGCCCTGTGACAGGATAATGCCGTCATATTTCTGGCTGATCGCCTGGTTAACGAAGTCCTGAAATTTCGCGTCGTCACCGTTGGTTAAAAACGTGCTGACCTTAAAGCCCAGCGCTTTGCCCTGCTGGATCGCGCCCTGCACAAACTGCGTAGTGTTATCATCCGATCCCAGGTTGCGAATCACCGCGATACGCACCGGACCGTTATGGCTGGCAATTTTCTCAGGCACTGGTGTCGTTGCGGTGGCCTGAACGGGAAGTGTGCTGGCCACTAGCAGCGCCAGTACGGAAAATATGGGTTTCATCGGCGATCCCTGTATAAATGAAAGTCAACTGGAGAATAAACGGCACAATGTCACTTTTTCATGCCTGAAACGGACTGACAAAGATGTAAAAGGAATAAGCAACGATGAAAAAAGTATTAGCCTGTGGTCAAGCCGCTACAGCAGGATAGAGGGAAAGAAACGCTGAGGATTATCATGGACATTACCGCAATTCAGGTCGTTCCCGGCCCTGCGAATTATTACTCACATCCCGGCGCGCTGCTGCGTCTGACCACTTTTTATAATACAGCGCAGCTTTCGCATGCACTCTGGCTTTATGGCGGGCGTGCGATTGCCGCAGCGCGCCCTTTTCTGCCTGCTGAATTCTCTCTTGAAGGCGTGCAGCATCTGCAATACAGCGGCCACTGTACTGAGCCGGATCTTGCCAAACTGGCACAGGCCGCCGGTCACGATCGCCAGGTGGTAATTGGCGTGGGCGGCGGTGCGCTGCTGGATACCGCCAAAGCCCTGGCCCGCCGCCTGAATCTGCCTTTTGTTGCCATTCCCACCATTGCCGCGACCTGTGCCGCCTGGACACCGCTTTCAGTCTGGTACAACGCAGTGGGACAGGCCTCGCACTATGAAATTTTTAATGATGCCAACCACCTGGTGCTGGTGGAGCCGGAGATCCTGATCCAGGCTCCGGTGGAGTATCTGCTGGCCGGGATTGGCGATACGCTGGCAAAGTGGTATGAAGCCGTGGTGCTGGCACCTGAACCGGAAAAGCTCCCGCTGACCGTGCGCCTGGGCATTGATACCGCTGCATCCCTGCGTGATGTCCTGCTGAACCAGAGTGAAGCTGCTCTGGCGGATCGCTACAGGGGTGAACTCAGTCAGGATTTTCGCGACGTGGTTGACGCAATTATCGCTGGTGGCGGCATGGTGGGCGGGCTCGGTGAACGCTACACCCGTATCGCGGCAGCGCATGCGGTGCATAACGGCCTGACCATCCTGCCGCAGACGGCAAAGTATCTCCACGGCACCAAAGTGGCTTATGGGATCCTGGTACAGTGTTTACTGCTTTCGGATGAAGCCTCCGCGCGACAGTTAATCGACGCATATCAACGCTTCCGCCTGCCAACCTCGCTTGCCGCGCTGGGTGTGGACGTGAACGATCCCGCACAGCTGGATCCGGTTATTACACACACTCTGCGGCCCAAGGAATCCATTCACGCCCTGCCGGTTCCGGTCACCCATGAAAGCCTGCGCGCGGCGATTCTTCGCCTGGAAACACTGGGTCAGCAGCCCGGTTGTGCCTGAACTTAGCCCATAATTATCCACAGAATCAGGGGATAATTCAGTGAGTAACTGCATTGAACCTGATAAGAAAAGCGCATTTTAAAAAATTAACACAATGATATGTAATGTTTTTATATGCTCTCGTTAGGGTCTCAGGCCGGTAACAGCAGTGGCCGATTTTATCACCGATAATTCAGACTTTTCTGTGAAACATGCGTGACGATGTCACAAATAAACCGCTAACGCGATAAGCCGCGACTGACGGTATTTTGGCCGACCGGCCAGCTGGCTGAAACAGCCATCACGATATTCACTGCACACGCGACACGTCCCTGCATTTCTGAAAGTCAGTAGCCATCGATTCCGGGATACTTTACACGCGCAGAACAAACCTGCCAGTCATCTGCTCATAACCGCTGTGGTGAGAGAATCCACTTCAGATAACCACTGTAGAGAGAAGTACACTGAAATAACCACTACAGGGAGTGTTAAAAACTGCAACCAGCCGATAACCACTGCGGTGAGTATCAGGGGATAAAGACAGAAATAATGAAAAAATCAGATAAAGTTAGTGATTACTCACAGTATATAAAACAGAGCCTTACGGGTTAGTGCTTACCAGGGCACTACAGCCTGACCACTATAAAGAGTACCCCACTCATTACAGTGGTTGGCATTCTTACTACAGTGGATAATGGCTGGTAACGGAATTCACACCACTCGCTACAGTGGATGGTCCAGGGACGAACAACTCACTACAGTGGTTATCAGGATCCGTTTTTGCGGCCCTTACGGATTTTTTCCAGCAGCTCCAGCTCTTCTCTGGACAGCATCACCATCTCCCCTTCTTTATCAGAGGTGTCGGGAATGTCTTCAAACTCGTCTTCGCCCATATCAGGCAGGCTGAGCGGAATATCTGCCGGGCGCAGCTTTGGACGTCTGTAGTGGATAACGAAGTACACCACCTTGCCGCGCTTCACTTCCGTATAATCGAGATACCCAATTTCCTTCAACTGCTCCATCGCCTTTCGTACCGTGGCATTTTGCGTGATGGTGCGTGAGGTCAGGTTGAGCCTTGCGCGAAGGCGGGCCATGGAGATCGGTGCTGGTGAAGGTGGCAGGCTCTCAATAAATGTATAGAGTGCCTGTGCGGACTCTTTACGGGAAAGTTCGTTAATCGCCCTCAGCTGTAACAGCACCTTTTTATCAAACTGATAGAGCTCAAAGATCTTTGGATCCGCCTGCAAAGTCACCGTATCGTTTTTGGTACTGTATTTAGCCGACTGAACCAGGTGAGTGACATAGTACTCCCCTTCTTTACTGCTGAAAGCAATGGTGTTGGTAGCGATGCGGGTCAGAGACGCGTCCAGACGGCTTCTGAGACGCGCAGAGGACCTCACCGAGGGTATGCCACAGAGTTTTGCAAAATCGATAAACGGGAGCGTTACGCTGTCTCCCAGCACCTTGTACTTGGCAAAGGCGTGAATGATCCCCACCCAGGTCTTAAAATCGTTATCCATATCCAGCCGGGCGCCAGTGATCTTGATATTCTCATACCCTTCAGACTTGACGATCGACAGCTGTTTTAATTCCTCTGTGACATCCATCGTCGACATCTGATTTTTACGGCCCCGCGCGGTGGATTTCAGCGTCGGAACAAAGAGCCCAAGCCGCATCAGCGCCACGGGCTGCACGGTATTGTTGGTGTTAGGCGTGAGGTTGATAACTTCGCCGGTACGTTTATCCGTTTCACTGAAAGCGTCGGCTATCATTCTGTTTTCTTTATCATTATCCGGCATTTTTGACATTCCGTATGCTCACAGGAGAGGATCGTGATGACTGGTTACAGTGGATACTAACACTCACTCTAGCGGATGTTCTACTCACTACAGAGGTTTTATTACTTTCTACAGTGGTTGGTTTACTCATTACAGTGGATAACTACCCTCTTCGGGAGCAGGTGTGGCGCGGTCTGAGGGCGGGCAGGGATCTTTATGGTTCTTTTAGGTTCTCTGAGGATCTTATTACTGGATCTGAGCAGTGGACAAATTACCGTTATTTCAACACTGGAAAGGGTGGATAAGATCCGTCAGCAGTCATTCCAGGTTTATCTGATTATTAACCCCCCCCACCGCCGCCGCATCTCTGAGCAAAATCGGGCTGAAGAACGTTATTCACCGCCATCTTCACTCTCTGCTAACCACAGTGGTTTTTACTCACTCTCTTCAGCCGTTAAAAGACTCTCTACAGCGGTTATTTTACTCACTCCAGCGGTTGATTTACTCCTTACAGTGGATAACGATCGGACTCCAGGCCAGATGTGACAAGCTCTGCAGGGCTGCGGGGATCTTCTTGGATCTATTTATGATCTATTCGGGATCTAATTATTGGATCTGGCCTGTGAATAACGGGGAAAAACCAGTCTTTTCCGTATAAACAGCAACAAGTAGCCAAATTTTCCGGCTATCGTACTTTTCGAGATAAAAACCACCTTTATGTTGATCATTGACGCCGTATGTAGGAATATTGATTTTAAGACGAGAAGCTACATAAGTGGAGACATTGATGAATATGGATTCGCATCAAACTGAAAAGATCGCCCAGCGGGCAGGTAAAATGCTGACTTCGCTGACTGAACACATTCAGACACAGAAAGAAGAAATGCGGGAGAACGAATATTTTCAGGTCTACGCCAAAGCCGCCCTGGCCAAACTGCCTAAACTGACTCGCGCCAACGTCGATTATGCCGTCAGCGAAATGGAAGAAAGCGGTTATGTCTTTGACAAACGTGCGGCAGGTTCATCAACGAAGTATGCGATGACGATTCAGAATATTGTTGATATCTATCAGCATCGTGGCGTACCCAAATATCGTGACCGGCATGCGGAAGCACTGACCGTATTCGTTGGAAATCTGAAAGGCGGCGTGTCAAAAACCGTCTCGACCGTATCACTGGCACATGCCATGCGTGCCCACCCTCACCTGCTTTTTGAAGATTTACGTATTCTGGTGATCGATCTCGATCCACAGTCATCAGCAACCATGTTCCTAAACCATACAAGAGCAGTGGGCATCGTCGAAACCACCTCGGCCCAGGCGATGTTGCAAAATGTCAGCCGTGAGGAGCTGCTGGAAGAATTTATTGTCAGCTCAGTCGTACCGGGGGTGGATGTTCTCCCGGCTTCAATTGACGATGCATTTATTGCCTCCGGTTGGGAAAGTTTGTGCAGTGAACATTTGCCAGGCCAGAATCCCCATGCCGTTCTGCGGGAAAATGTGATCGATAAACTCAAGTCCGACTATGACTTTATCTTCATCGACAGTGGACCCCACCTCGATGCATTTCTGAAAAATGCCATTGCAGCAGCAGATCTTTTAATGACACCGGTGCCGCCGGCACAGGTTGATTTTCACTCTACCCTGAAATATCTGACGCGTCTCCCTGAGCTGGTCAGCATTATTGAATCATCCGGCTGCGGTTGCCGCCTGTTGGGCAATATTGGGTTTATGTCAAAACTGTCCAACAAACCCGATCACAAAGTTTGCCACAGCCTGGCGAAAGAGATTTTTGGTGGAGATATGCTGGACGTTGCCCTTCCCCGCCTTGATGGCTTTGAACGCTGTGGCGAATCATTCGATACCGTGATTTCAGCTAATCCGGCGACCTATATTGGCAGCAGTGAGGCGTTAAAAAATGCCCGTGCCGCTGCAGAAGACTTCGCCAAAGCCGTCTTTGACCGAATTGAATTTATTCGCATTAACTGAGGTGCCTGATGAACATGAAACGAAATACTATCGGGCGCACCTTCAGTGCCCCGGTACTCAACAGCGAACCACAGCCGGAACCACTTAAACAAATCTTTACGCTGTCATCAGGCAAAAAAGCCGTTTTTACCCGCGTCACCGTTGCCGCTGCCGATGTAGCCAGTAAAACCTTCGTGGTTCAGGAAACCAACGGCCGCGATCAGGCTGCCTTGACCCCGGAGTCGCTGGAGGGCATTACCCGCACGCTGCGGCTACAGCAATTCTTCCCGGCGATAGGCGTGCGTAAAGGCGAGAAGATCGAAATTCTCGACGGTTCACGTCGTCGTGCCTCTGCCATCCTGTGCCACGTTGGGCTCGATGTGCTGGTGACGGATGTCTCACTGACCGCTGCTGAAGCCAGAAATCTGGCGCAGGACATTCAGACTGCGCGTGAACACAACATTCGGGAAGTCGGCCTCCGCCTGCTGGCGCTCAAAGAGAGTGGACTGTCGCAGAAAGAGATCGCTGAAGATGAAAATCTATCTCAGGCGAAGGTGACCCGTGCATTGCAGGCTGCCAGCGTTTCCGCTGAACTGCTGTCAGTGTTTCCGGTTCAGTCTGAACTGACCTACAGTGATTATAAAAATCTGCTTATTGCACAAGAGATGCTGGCCGGTATGGACGTTTCGGTGCCGGAGCTGCTTGATAATATCGGCAGTGCTGTGGAGAGCATTCGCGCTCACTCTTCTCTGGCTGAAGACGAGGTAAAGAATAAGATCATCGCGGAGATCAGAAAGGAAGCCGCTCTGCTGGTGACCACGCCAGCGAAGGATAAAGTTGTCACCACGCCGCTGTGGAACTTCAGTGATAAAAACCGTTATGCGCGCAAGAAAACACGGGGACGGGCCTTCAGCTACGAGTTTAATCGTCTGCCGACCGACTTGCAGAACGCCATTGATGGCGCGATTGCTGGGGTGCTGGCCAGACACCTGAAGGACTGATCGTCATTCTCACTTCCCTGCACCGGTCACAACGTTTGAGGGTGATTTGTGCAGGGGATATTACTCCTGCAATGCTTGCGATTCCCATAACTTTCCCCTCACCGATTTCAATGGTAAGATACTGTTTTTAAAGTGTTTTTATGTTTAATTTCACGGTGAAATCTCCATTATTTCACTGCCTCACTGCCTCACTGCCTCACTGCCTCACTGCCTTGAGAATGATTCAATATCGAAAATCATCATATTCATAGCATAACCATTGCAAGGAAAAAGCGTTCAGGATGGCCTGGCTGCAACAGCATTTAGCTGTGAAGACTAATTTTCTGTCAGTCAGCTAATGCCCGGACGGTTATGGAATTATTAACAGATTACTGAGCTTGAAAAGAAGAATTGAGGAGCGGTTGCGACAGCAGAGGAAGGAATGAGATAAAGAAAACGGATAAACCCATCGGGGCTGCCCACTGCCTGAGGGAATGTCGTGGCTGAGCAGAGGACAGCATCCGGTTGGCTTTTAAGGGGTCGGGACGCACAGTTCATTCCAGTAGCTAAAGCGAATATGTCGCTTCAGTTCCCGGCTGATGTTTAACGGTTTCATAGCATTACTCCCTGGTTGACTGTCGTTTGACAAAATCATCTCACGCTCGCAACTTTACCGGTTCACAGGGGGCCAGCAGGTCCCGGTGATGATGACTGTGACGCTACCATTTAACTCCCCTCTCGACGAGAAACTTGTTCTGCTATGGATATCCGCCAGGCAGAAATAAGGTGGCCTGTTTGCAGGGCAGATACCGCTAACCTGTGTGTCATTAGCCAGCTGTTGACATTGCAGAAGGTCGATGGCTTTTATTCACGCTGGAAAGCAGGGAAACTGTGAGGCCTGCCAGCCCCCGCGGTGCACGGAGTTAACTATCGCAGCACGGCTTTCAGCAGGCAGTAATGGTAAACCACACTGTTGCCGAATAATGGAGAGATTTAATTGCCTGAGATTGCTGGGGAAGGATGAGTATTTTTCAAGGTGCCGTACCCGTCAAACAGTGACGGGTACGGCGGGCCATGCTGTCCGGTGTTTTAGCCTGAATGGGTTTTAGCCGCAAAGTGCTTGCGTAATTTTTGCAGTTTCGGCGGGATCACCGCCAGGCAGTAACGATTTTCCTGACCTTCACCTGCCCAGTAGTCCTGGTGATAATCTTCGGCCGGATACCAGGTGGCATCTTCCTCAATGGTCGTCACCACTGGTTGACTGTGATCGGCCTGCGCACGAATAATCGCCGCGCGGGCTTCTTCTTCCTGAGCGGCACTGGCCGGGAAAATCGCCGAACGATACTGTGTGCCGATATCATTGCCCTGACGGTTCAACTGCGTCGGATCGTGGGTGGCAAAGCTGATATCCAGTAAATCACCATAGCTGATTTGCTGCGGATCAAAGCCAATACGAATCGCTTCGGCATGGCCGGTATCGCCGTTACATACCTGACGGTATGTCGGGTTTACCGTATGGCCGCCAATGTACCCGCTCTCAATGGACACAACGCCGCGGATCTGTTTAAACACGGCTTCAGTACACCAGAAACAGCCGCCTGCGAGGGTTGCATATTCAGTTGCCATTATTTTACTCCTCAGGGAAAGCCCCGTATGTCAGCCTTTCTATATATGAACAGAGTCAACCCTTTACAAGTCAGTGGCAAGGCTTTTTTCAATCACCTTTGCCCGCTGTGGAAGTATTCATCAGCTGTAGATGCAAAGCACGGCAGGCGTGAAGCAGGGTGTCGGGAACGCAAATTCCGTTTTTTTCCAGAAGAAAAAGGGACAGCGCAGTACACCTGCCACGGTCAGCCGATGCTGATATGCCCTGCGCAAATCAAAGGCTGCGAATAACATATCAAAGTCGGCTGGCATAATGATGTTTACTCTCACTCATCACCTGCGGGTGAATGCTGATTATAGCAGTCATGAGAAAACGCGGATTTACAGCCGTGCCGCTGTACATTAAAAACCGTCACGAAAGCACTCACGACCGGCCCGTCAGTTAGTTTTTTTAGGAATGGGTTATAACGGTTGGTTATTGGCTGAGATGCCGTGAAGTAAAGAGAATGGACATAAAGAGTAACATATTGATTTATGTCAATACATTGTTAAAAAAGGTCTTTTTTGAATAACTTGCTGACTGCAGCACTGGCAGAAACCCTGATCTCATGCCACCCGGGAGACGCGGAGCGATGTGAGGCCCGCAGAGGGGCTAAGGATTATTTCGCCTGCCTGTTCCCGGTGCTGTATGGCAGCGTGGCCGACAGTGGACTGGAGCCCATTACCCGGATCTTCCCCGCGCGGCATTCAAAGGAAAACCTGGCGCTCCGGCTGGGCTACATCAGTCACGCGCTGGATTTCGACGACTATCACCCAGCCTTTCGCGGTCATCCAACAACGGTTGTGCTGTCGGCACTGCTGGCGCTCAGTCAATCATCACCAGCGGTAGGCATCAGTGCCTTCCTGGATGCTTATGTGGTGGGTGTTGAACTGGCGGGCAGGTTGGGCAAAGCCATCGGTACCCGTCACTACAGTGTCGGTTTCCACAGTACCGCCACTCTGGGCACTCTGGCCGCCACCGGCGCGGCCTGCCGCCTGCTGAACCTGAATGTTCGCTCAACGCAGATTGCGCTTGGGCTGGCTGCGACGCAGGCATCCGGTCTACGCAGCCAGTTTGGTTCTGCGGCAAAACCGCTGCATGCTGGCCTGTCGGCACGCAGTGCGGTGAACAGCGTCCTGCTGGCTCAGGCCGGTTTTGGCGGGCAGCCTGATGGTGTCCTGGAAAGTTTCCTGCAAATTCTTGGCTTTGACGCGGCACAGCCGCAAAAGCTGCTGGCGGAGTGGGGTGACCCGTGGCGGATCGTCGAACCGGGTCTGGAGTTTAAACGTTACCCCACCTGTGGCGGTACTCACAGCGCCGCCGAAGCAGCGTTCGTACTTCGCCATCAGCTCGAGGCAAGAGGACAGGGCGGTGTTGCGACTGTTAAGCGGATTGAAGTCAGCTTCCCGCCGGGTGCCGACACCGCGGCAAACATTATTGCGCCGAAGAACGGTGTTGAGGCGCGATTCAGCCTGGAATACGTCATCGCCGACGCGTTGATAAACGGATCGCTGGCGCTGGAAAATTATACAGAAGCACCGGTGAAAGCCGATATTGCTGAACTGGCCGCGCGGGTTACCCGCCATCCGGACCCGCGTGCACCTGCCGATGAGCTGGATCCCGATCGCCGCTTTCATCATCTTACGCTGTTTCTCAACGACGGCAGTCAGCTCAGCCATCGCGTCACCCGACAGGAGACAGCTTCTGCCTTTACTGACGTAGAGGCAAAACTTCGCAACAGTCTCAGCGCGCTGCCTGCGCATCGTGCGCAGGGCGTGATTAACGATGCACAGCTTCAAAGTGATGCTGCGCTGCACCGTCTTATTTCATTGCTTGGTAAATAACGAATAAGGGTTTCTCATGTCCGTAAAAAAATCACCGCCGCGCCAGCTGCGTCTCGGCCTGTTTGTGCAGGCGCTGGGCCATCATGTGGGAGGCTGGCGCGCTGAAGGGGCTAAAGGCTCACCGACCGACGTTGACTGGTTTACCTGGATAGCCCAAAAGGGCGAAGAGGGGTTATTTGATATGTTCTTCGTGGGTGACGCGCTGGCAACCAGCGTTCACCGACTCCCCTCCACAATGTCACGTCTGGAACCGCTGACCCTGCTCTCCGCGCTGGCGGTGCAGACCCGACATATTGGCCTGGCGGCCACTGCGTCAACCACCTTCGATGAGCCGTTCCACCTCGCTCGCGCGTTGGCTTCCGTGGACCATATCAGCCGCGGGCGTGGTGCCTGGAACGTGGTGACCTCGTTCTCTGTCGATGCCGCCCGCAACTTCAGCCGCACCGATCTGCCTTCGCACGCTGAACGCTACGATATGGCGCGCGAATTTCTTGATGTCACCTTCAAGCTGTGGAACGGCTGGGAAGAGGGGGCCATCGTGCGTGATAAGGCGACCGGCCGCTACTCCGATGAAAACAAAATCCATGCCGCCAACCATAAAGGCAAGTACTTTCAGGTTCAGGGCCCGCTGAACATCGCCCGTTCGCCGCAGGGACGTCCGGTGATTATTGAAGCTGGTTCGTCCCCTGCCGGGCAGAAACTGGCAGCGGAAACGGCAGAAGTGGTGTTTACCGCAGCCGCCTCGCTGGAGGAGGGGCAGGCCTTCTACCGTAGCCAGAAGCAGTATGTTCGCGAGGCCGGGCGCAACCCGGACCATCTGCTGATCCTGCCGGGCGTGATGCCGATTGTTGGCCACACCCGCGAAGCAGCACAGGAAACCTGGAACCAGCTGAATGAGCTGGTGGATATCGATAATGGTATTGAACAACTCTCGGCGCGCTTCGGCCTGGATATGACGGCCTATCCGCTGGACGGTCCGGTGCCGGAAATTGGTGGCACCGAAGGCGGTCAGAGCCGCGTCAGGCTGCTGACTGATCTCGCGGCCCGTGAAAACCTGACCCTTCGCCAGCTGGCTGCGGTTGCGGCCGGTTCACGCGGTCACCGCGTTGTCGTCGGTACCGCCGCAGATATCGCTGACGACTTCCAGCAGTGGCTGGAGCAGGCAGGGGCTGACGGCTTCAACATCATGCCTGCCGTTCTGCCAAACCAGCTGGAGCTGTTTGTTGAACTGGTGGTGCCTGAGTTACAGCGTCGTGGTCTGTTCCGCAGTGAATACGAGTACAGCACTCTGCGTGAAAACCTCGGCCTGCCATCGCCGGAAGAAAATTTTGCTGCTGTGCCTGCACTGGCGATCGAGAAGGAATAAAACCATGAAAAAAACATTACTGACCGCCGCCGTTCTGAGCCTGTTACCGCTGACCACTGTGCTGGCCGCCGATCGGGATGTCGCCTTCAGCAGCAGCGTGAAACCGAAGGCGGATGCTGCTCTGCACGCTACGCTGCCTGCCGACATACTGAAAAGAGGCTACATCGTGGCGGGAACCAACCCGAATACGCCGCCGACCACCTTTTATCAGGCCGATAACAAAACCCTCGCCGGACGCGAAATCGATATTGTCAGTGCGGTGGCCGATCGTCTGGGCATCGCGGTACACTGGCGCGATACCGGAGGTTTTGACAACATTATTCCCGGACTGAAGTCCGGACGCTACGATCTGGCCGCTTCCAATATTGACGCCAACAAAAAGCGTCTGCAGCAGGTCGATTTTGTCGGTTATTACAACGCGTCCAAACTGGCGCTGGTCTCACGTAAGGATGCCGGGCTGGGGCCCTTTAACACCTTCTCTGAACTGTGCGGCAAAACGGTTGGAGCCGGGGCAGGGACTTCCCAGATAACACGTCTGCAACAGGCAAGCGATACCTGTAAAGCCGACGGCAAGCCGGAAATCACTATCCCAATTTTCCCCGATCGTCCGGCTGGTGTGCAGGCGGTGATTAGCGGGCGCGTGCCGATGTTCTTCGGCCCGTATGAAGGGCTGCGCTATCAGGCGAGCCATGTCAAAGCGCTGGCGCTGGCGGGTGAGATCACTATTGAAGACACTATTGTCTCGATTGCGTTGCCGAAAGGATCGCCGCTGGAAAAACCGGTGCAGGCTGCCCTGAACTCGCTGATTGCAGATGGCACTTATCAGCAGATCCTCGATAAGTGGGAAATCGGTTTTGGCGCAGTGAAAAGCGCCGGCCTGAATGAAGAGATCGCCAAATGAGTCTGCGGCCTGACGAAGATGGCGCAGAGCTCCGCATAGTCGGGCATCGCCACTACGGACGCTGGATCAGTGCCCTGATCGTGTTGATGCTGGTGGCGTTGGCTGGCTCATCGGTGGTCAGCAACCCCCGTTTCGAATGGGACGTGGTGGCGGAAAACCTGACCGAAGCCTCGATCCTCAGCGGCGTGATGATGACCATTAAACTGACGGTGATTTCGGTACTGTTTGGTTTTGCAGGCGGAACGCTGCTGGCGCTGATGCGCCTCTCTGCCAACCCGGTGCTGGCGTGGGTAAGCTGGGTATATACCTGGTTTTTCCGTGCGGTGCCGATGCTGGTGCAGCTGTTCCTGTGGTACAACATTGCTGCCCTCTATCCGAGGCTGTCGCTCTCGTTGCCGTTTGCCGGTGAGGTATGGACCGCAACCACCAACGAAATCATCAGCCCGTTCAGCGCGGCGGTCATTGCACTGGTGATGCACCAGTCGGCCTATGCAGCGGAGATTATCCGCGCTGGTATCCAGAGCGTCAATCCGGGCCAGCTTGAGGCGGCGAAGGCGCTGGGCTATCGTCCGGGGCAGATTTTCCGCCAGACGGTGCTGCCGCAGGCGATGCGAACCATCCTGCCGCCTGCCGGTAATGAAGTGATTGGTCAGCTGAAAACGACCGCGGTGGTATCGGTGATTGCCCTGCAGGATGTGCTCTACTCGGCGCAGATTATTTATCAACGCACCTACGAGGTGATCCCGCTGCTGCTGGTCGCCACGGGCTGGTATCTGCTGATGACCTCGGTGCTGTCCGTTGGTCAGCACTTTGTGGAAGCCTGGTTCAGCCGTGGTAATGCACCGGCAAAACGACGCTGGCTGCGCCGTGTGGCCAACGTCGGGGAGCACCAGTCATGAGTGAATCAATCAGACTGCGCGGCATCCGTAAACAGTTCTCCGGAAAAACGGTGCTGCACGATATCAATCTGGATATAGCGGCAGGATCGGTAACGGTGATCATCGGGCCATCCGGCTCTGGTAAATCCACGCTGCTACGCTGCATTAACCACCTGGAAAAACTTGATGCCGGAACCATTCATGTCGGCGAGGCGCTGGTCGGCTACCGGCGCAGGGGCCAGCATCTGGTTGAGCTGGCGGAATCTCAGGTCGCTCTGCAACGTCAGCGCATCGGCATGGTGTTCCAGCAGTTTAATCTGTTCCCGCACCGGACCGTGCTGCAAAACGTCATGGACGCACCGCTGCGTATCCGCAAGGAGAAGCGTCAGAAAGTAGAAACACGTGCGGTGAAGCTGCTGGATCAGGTGGGGCTGGCGCATCGGGCCAGCGCGTGGCCGCGTGAGCTTTCCGGCGGCCAGCAGCAGCGGGTGGCCATTGCCCGCGCGCTGGCAATGGAGCCGGGTGTGATGCTGTTCGACGAACCGACCTCCGCGCTGGATCCTGAACTGGTGGGGGAAGTACTGCAGGTAATGAAACAGCTGGCGCACTCCGGCATCACGATGGTAGTGGTGACCCACGAAATCGGTTTTGCCCGCGAGGTCGCGGATAATATTGTGTTTATGGATAACGGCGCCATTGTTGAAAGCGGCGATGCCCGCACGCTGTTGGACAACCCGCAGCATCCTCGCCTGCGCGAGTTTCTGGCCAGCGTACTGTAAAGATCCATCCCGGCAAAGCAGACGGGTACGAAACGGGTACGGGTTTCGTACCCGTTTTTTTTTATTTAAATTTTCATTAATTATCAATAAGTAAACTTCATTTATAACGAGTGAAATCTCTTCTTCCTGCCTGCAAATTGCCGCAGTTTCTGGCCATTTCACCTGAGGCTCCCTGATTTTAACGACAAAAGGCACAAACTTTTTACGTGTATGGGCTACTTTTATCTATCGGACCCAAAAACAAAGTCGGAGAGACAGTGATGAGCAATGATAAACACAGACCTACCACCACCGATTCCGGTAGCCCGGTCGCCAGCGATGAGCATTCCCTGTCAGTCGGTGCGGATGGACCCCTGCTGCTGCACGATCACTATCTGATTGAGCAGATGGCTAATTTTAACCGCGAACGTATTCCTGAGCGTCAGCCACATGCTAAAGGCAGTGGGGCGTTTGGTCATTTTGAGGTCACGGAGGATGTGAGTCGCTATACCAAAGCTGCGCTTTTTCAGCCGGGGGTGAAAACGGACGTGGTGATGCGCTTTTCCACCGTAGCGGGCGAGCGAGGCAGTCCGGATACCTGGCGCGACCCGCGCGGCTTCGCCATTAAGTTCTACACCAGCGAAGGCAACTATGACATGGTGGGGAACAATACCCCGGTGTTCTTTATTCGCGATCCAATGAAGTTTCAGCATTTCATCCGGTCGCAAAAGCGCCGCGCTGATAATAACCTGCGCGATCACGATATGCAGTGGGATTTCTGGACCCTGTCGCCGGAGTCCGCACACCAGGTGACCTGGCTGATGGGCGATCGCGGTATCCCGAAAACCTGGCGGCATATGGACGGCTTTTCCAGCCACACCTATATGTGGGTTAACGCACAGGGCGAGAAGTTCTGGGTGAAATATCACTTTAAAACCGACCAGGGCGTAGAGTGCCTGCATCAGGAAGAAGCCGATCTGCTCGCCGGCCAGGATGGAGACTACCACACCCGCGATCTGTATCAGGCGATCACGCGCGGGGAGTACCCGAGCTGGACGCTCTACATGCAGATTATGCCGTTCGCCGAGGCCGAAAATTATCGTTTTAATCCCTTCGATCTGACCAAAGTCTGGCCGCACGCGGATTATCCGCTAATCAAGGTCGGTAAACTGACGCTGAATCGTAACCCGACCGATAACCATGCTCAGATCGAGCAGGCTGCTTTTGAGCCAAATAACCTGGTACCGGGCATCGGCATCAGTCCGGACAAAATGCTGATCGGTCGTATGTTTGCCTATGCCGACGCACATCGCGCACGGCTGGGGGTAAACTACAAGCAGATCCCGGTTAACGCACCACATTCGCCGGTCAACAGCTACAGCAAAGACGGGGCGATGCGAATGAATCCGGTTTCCGATCCGGTTTATGCACCCAACTCGAAAGGCGGCCCGGTCGCCGATGGCAAACGCTATCCAACGGATTCAACCTGGCACGCCAGCGGTGATATGGTGCATGCACCTTACAGTCTGCATCGTGATGATGATGATTACGGACAGGCCAGTGCGCTGATTAACCAGGTGATGGATGATGCTGCCCGTCAGCGGCTGGTGGATAACGTCAGCGGCCATCTGCTTAATGGCGTGGAGGAGCCGGTGTTGTCCCGCGCTTTCGAATACTGGCGCAATATCGACAGCAGCATTGGCGATCGCATCGCCAGAAAGGTGACAGACGAACGCAGTAAACGCACGTAGTTATCACGGCCTCTCTCAGGGAGGCCGTTTCTCAGCAACATCCCTCGCCGGCGACGAAGCCAACGCATTTCCTGCGATTTCGTATTACTGTCAGCACGGCTGCGCTGCTATTCAGCTCAGACTGCTGCGATCGGCCGGGGATTGATGCGTGGTGGCACCTTTGCTCTCCGGTCAGTTGAGACTGACCCCCATCCGGTAGCTGTCATCCAGCAATGTGAAACTGAAATGCTGCTGTGAAGAACAAATCACCTGGCGATCCCGCGTTACAAAGATCGCTTCGATTTCCGGGATCTCTGTCAGACAAGCCAGGCTTTTCTCCACGCCCATGCCGTAGAGCAGCGTGGTCCAGATATCGCCGTCAATGGAGTCCGTCGAGATTACGGTAACGCTCAGCAGTTCATTATCGAGCGGATAGCCGCTGCGCGGATCGAGAATGTGGTGGTAGCGCCGCCCGTTAAGCTCGAAGTAACGTTCATAGACGCCAGAGGTGACCACTGACTTATTCGCCACCTGAATCACGCCAGTCAGCGCATCAGCTTCAGCAAACGGCGTTTTCAGGCCGATACGCCAGCCCTCGCTGTCCGGGTGCCCCAGTGCCTGAATATTTCCACCAAGGTTAATCAACCCGCCCTCCACCTGCTGCTGGAGCAGGTAGTCCCGCACTCTGTCGGCGATCCAGCCTTTAGCAATCGCCCCGAGGTCAATTTCCATTCCTGCCTGATGCAGGAACACGCTGTGGGTTGCATCATCCAGAGTCATGTTATCGGGCCGTGTGAGCGCCAGTAAAGCCTGAAGTTCATTTTTCGGCGGCACGCTGCTACCCTGAAAACCGATTTTCCATCGCTTCACCAGCGGACCCACAGCGAGATTAAACGCGCTGCCGGGCAGCAGGCTGACCTGATGAGCCCGCTTCACCAGCGCGTAAACCCCCTCGCTGACGGCCACCGGATGACGACCCGCCGCGTGGTTAATCGCCATCACTTCAGAATGAGAGCGATTCACGGTGAGCCGGTTTTCCTGCTGCTTAATCAGTCGGAATATCCCGCGTGCAAGCGACTCATCATGCCCGAACAGCTTCAGCTGGATCGGCGATCCCATCATCACGGCGGAAAAGGTATAAACGCCGTCCACCGGATGTCAGCGCCGGGCCCAGGCAGCGGCGTTGCGGCCTGCCAGCGTGCCGAAGATAATGATATCGGCAATCGCGTTACCACCAATACGGTTGGCACCGTGAATGCCGCCGACCACTTCACCCGCTGCCCACGCGCCGGCGATTGGCTGCTTCTGCGTGTCCAGCACCGCCGTATCGGTGTTAATGGTCACCCCCCCATGGTGTGATGTACGCCCGGGGCGATACGAATGGCATAGTACGGCGCCTGATTCAGCGGATGGCGCATTGCGGTGGTACGACCAAAGTCGTCGTCATTCTGCTGAGCAACAAACTGATTGTAGCGCCCCAGGGTCGTTTGCAGAGTTTCCTGATCCATATTCAGCTTCACTGCCAGCTCATGCGGCGTTGGTGCGCTGACCACAAAACCTTTGGCGATATACTCGTCGGCAGCTTTGTTATTGCTGCGCACCTGGTTGTCGAAAATGACCCAGGCGCTCTTCTCCGGCAGGGCAATAATCGCCGCAGAGACCTTATCGCGGGTTTCCATCTCGTTAAAAAAGCGATGGCCTCCCTGGCTGACCAGAATCGCTCCGCCGCCGCGTATGGCTTCGGAAATCAGATAGGATGTGGTTTGCTCGACGGTCGGATGGATTTGGATTTCGCCCATATCCACCGTGCCCGCGCCAATTTTTTGCAACATGGCGATGCCGCTACCGGTAGCGCCTTTATGGTTGGTGGTGACGAAACCATCCAGCTCCGGACGATATTTCACCACCATTTCCCGGTTCGCGCTGAAGCCCCCGGTGGCGACAATCACGCTTCTGGCATTCAGTATCCGGCTGTCATTGTACTCATCGACCACCTTCACTCCGCTGACCGCGCCGTTTTCCAGCAGGATCTCTTCAACGGAGGTTTCCAGCAGCACCTCAATGTTGCGCTGGTTAATGCCTTTCACCAGGCCACTGATCAGGAAGCCGCCGACGGCTGAACGATCGGCCGGGCGGTGGGTACGCTCAATGCTCATACCGCCAGTAATGGTGATATCACTGAGTGCAATACCGTGATCGGTCAGCCAGTCGATTGCGCCCGGTGCCCGCTCGACGAACTCTTTCAGCAGCGTCGGGTTATTTTTAAATTTGCCGCCTTTCAGCGTTTCCTCATAAAACAGCGTTTTGCTGTCCTCAATGCCTTTCACCTGCTGATACTGGGTTTCCGCAGCGTTCATCCCCACCGAGGCTTTAATGGTGTTGCCACCGATAGTCGGCATCTTTTCAATGATGACCACGTACGCACCGGCGTCGCTGGCCTGAATGGCCGCCGCCAGACCGGCCCCGCCGCTGCCGATGACCACCACATCATAGCTTTGCGGTGCCTGCGGGTTGCCGCCTTCTTCAATCACGTGCGCTTTGCTGGAGGTGGTCATCGCGCGCGAGACGGCCTTTTTCAGCGCTTCACTCTGGGTGGTGGCGCCGGTAATGGCATCCACGTAGGGGCTGTTGGCGACCAGCATGCGGGTTCGCAGCTTTTCAAAAGTGGTGGAGAAGTCCACGTCGAGCGAGTCGTCTGCCACCATAGCAATATCGGTAATGCGGTCGGTATCTAGCGTGACGTTGATCTTCAGCTTCAGCGCTTCAGCCTCGACCTTCTCCTGATACACACCGGCTTTGTATTTTCTGCCGCTGGCGCTGACATCGCGGATCATCGCATCCACCAGCGAGAAGCGCCACAGCGGTTCGGGAATGTTCAGCGCTTCCCGCTGGGTGCTGTTAATAAACAGCTCAAGCTGCTCGTTATTGATGATGCGATCGGCCCAGTCAGGATAGGCAATACAGGCTTTACCGACCGCCACCAGATCAAACCCTTTTTCCAGCGCCAGTTCGGCATCGGCTTTATTCAGCACACCACCCACACCAATCACCGGTACATTAGCCAGCGTGGCCGAACGGGCGGTGAGGTATTTGTCGATTAGCGGTGTAGGATCGTTGCGGTCAACGATCGAAGAGCGCAGCAGCTGGCCAACGGAGAAGTGCACATAGTCGATACCCCGCGCCGCCAGCTTCTCCAGCAGATAGAGGGTATCGTCGAAGCGAATGCCGGGAACTTCCAGCTCTTCCGGAGAAAAACGATAGCCGATGATAAAGGTATCGTCGGCGAGACGCTGAACCATTTTATGGGTGATCTCCAGCACCGCCAGTGGGAAGCGCGTGCGGTTGTCGCGGCTGCCACCCCATTGATCATCGCGCTGATTGGAGTTCGGAGAATAGAATTGTTGAATCAGATAGGTATTCGCGCCGTGTAACTCCACGCCGTCAAACCCGGCTTTGATGGCCCGGTTTACCGCATCACCGAATTTGGTGATCATCACGTCCACCTCTTCCGCCGTCAGCGCCAGCGGGGTCGTCGCGCCGTCACGTGGCGCGGCAATGGCGCTGGGCGCCACCGGGATTTTGCCACCGATCAATTCCGGTTCCACCATTCGGCCGCCGTGATAGATCTGTAAAATAGCTTTGGAGCCCCTGGTCTTAATCGCCTGAGCAATTTTGGCCAGACCCGGAATTTTGTTGTCGTTGTCGATGCCGATAGCGCCAGGAAAGGCCGGGCCTTTGGGATCGATGAAACAGGATTCAACGATCACCGTGCCAATGCTGCCCGCACGGTCACGGTAGTATTCGACCAGTTCGCTGGTTACCGTGCCGTCGTAAAAGCCGGTGCAGGTCGTCATAGGGGCCATGACCAGACGGTTTTTCAGTACGGCACCGTTTGGTAGCGTCAGCGGGCTCAGTACAGGGCTGAACGTATTCATCAGGTGGGCTCCAAATAAAATTCGTATTATTCTGTTGCAGGGGATGATTTGAAAATAATTCGCCGGTGACACATCGTGACGGATGTGATGTTTCTCTGGTGGATTGTTTATTATTCAGGTTTAATCCACCACTAATTGATGGATGAGTTTTCACCTGTGTAACATATTGCGTTAATTGTTAACCAGCAGGATAAAAAAATCAACTTCCAAAAAAACAAAAAATAAACACATTAAAAACAGCAGGCTGTGCAATTATTTTCTCCCTGGGGTCAGCATTGCCATCAGAACCGATCCGGGGGGTAGGATAAAGTTTATTTTTGAAATGAAAATATCATTTTCATCTGGCATGAATACTAATTTCAGTGGAGTTTAAATCACAGAACTTTATCCGGTCGGGCTTGAATCCTTGAAAGACAACAAAAATCCGAATAAAAAAAGAAAAACAAATGATATATAGAGTATAAAGTACATAGAGACTTCATTTATTCACATCAACCAGCAGATACACACTATGAAACAGACATCTTCGGTTAGTGAAACCGCTGCTGCTCCTTCGGCAGCGGTGGGGCAAAAGCAACGCCTGATTATGTTATTCCTGCCCGTTATCGTTGCGGTGTTACTGTTACTGGTGCCGGTACCTCAGGGGCTGGAACCTTATTCGTGGCACTTCTTTGCGATTTTCGTTGGGGTGATTGTTGGCCTGATATTTGAGCCGTTACCCGGCGCGGTAATTGGTCTGACCGGCGTGGTGGCAATCGCATTATTCAGTCCCTGGGTGCTGTTCAGCCCGGCGGAGCTGGCCGACCCGAATTTCAAAACGGCTACTCAGGCGTTTAAGTGGGCGGTCAGCGGTTTCGGTAATTCCACCGTGTGGCTGATCTTTGGCGCATTCATGTTTGCCGCAGGCTATGACAAAACGCAGTTTGGCCGTCGGCTGGCGCTGATCCTGGTGAAATACTTGGGCCGCCGCAGTCTGACGCTGGGCTATGCCATTACCTTCGCCGATCTGCTGCTGGCTCCTTTCACACCGTCCAACACCGCGCGCAGCGGGGGAACTATTTATCCGATTATCGCCAACCTTCCCCCGCTGTATGGCTCGAAACCCAACGATCCCAGTGCGCGTAAGATTGGCTCCTATCTGATGTGGGTAGCGATCACCGCAGCCTGTATCACCAGCTCAATGTTCCTTTCTGCACTGGCACCGAATCTGCTGGCGCTGGCGCTGGTCAAAAGCATTGTCGGTTTTGATATCTCCTGGGGCATGTGGTTTCTGGCCTTCCTGCCGCTGGGCGTGCTGCTGCTGCTGACGATGCCGCTGATGGCCTACTGGCTTTATCCGCCGGAGGTGAAATTTAACGATGAAGTACCGCGCTGGGCCAACAGCGAACTGGAGAAGCTTGGCAAGCTGTCGCGCAATGAAATTCTGCTGCTGGTATTTGTGGTGTCGGCATTGCTGATGTGGATTTTTGCCACGGCCTGGATTGAACCGGCAATGGCTGCGCTGCTGGTGGTGGTGCTGATGCTGTGGACCGGGGTGCTGAGCTGGAATGATATCACCAGCAACAAACCGGCCTGGAACACCTTCGCCTGGTTTGCCACGCTGGTGGCGCTGGCTGACGGTCTGGCGCGCGTCGGCTTTATCGCCTGGCTGGGCAGGCAGGGCGGCGAGCTGCTACACGGTTACGATCCCCAGGTGTCTGCCGTGGTGCTGATGATTGCTTTCTACCTGCTGCACTACCTGTTTGCCAGCACCACGGCGCACACCACCGCGCTGTTGCCCGCAATGCTGACCATCGCCGCCTCCATTCCGGGGATTAATATGCCGGTCTTCTGCCTGATGATGTGTACCTCGCTGGGCGTGATGGGCATTATCACCCCGTACGGTACCGGTCCCAGCCCGATTTACTACGGCAGCGGCTATCTGCCCACCAAAGACTACTGGCGGATGGGGACCATTTTCGGGCTGTTTTTCCTTTGCGCGCTGATGCTGATTGGCTATCCGTGGATGGTGATGATGTTCTGAACTGACACACTAGTCATGGTTATTATTCTCAACTCCCTATAACATTCTCGGTCAATCTGTCGGTCAGTCACCCTGGCCGGTAAGACAAAAAACCTAATGAACTATCGTCGGCGACGTTGCCCGTGGTTAAGCGATGTTGCACGGCCATTCATCATTTAGTGAGAGCAAAATGTCGAAAAAACCGTTCCATTATCAGACCCCGTTCCCGCTTGCTAAAGAGGATACCGAATACTATCTGCTGACCCGCGATCACGTTTCCGTCAGTGAGTTCGAAGGACAGCCGATTTTAAAAGTGGAGCCGCAGGCCCTGACGCTGCTGGCGCAGCATGCGTTCCACGACGCGTCCTTTATGCTGCGTCCTGCGCATCAGCGTCAGGTGGCCGCGATGCTGTCGGATCCGGAAGCCAGTCAGAATGACCGCTACGTGGCACTGCAGTTTCTTCGCAACTCAGAAATTGCCGCCAAAGGCATCCTGCCAACCTGCCAGGATACCGGTACGGCGATTATCATGGGCAAAAAAGGGCAGCGCGTGTGGACCGGTGGCGGCGATGAGGCCGCGCTGGCGCTGGGGGTATACAACACCTACACCGAAGATAATCTGCGCTATTCGCAGAATGCCGCGCTGGATATGTACCGCGAGGTGAACACCGGCACCAACCTGCCTGCGCAGATCGACCTCTACAGCGTAGACGGGGATGAGTACAGGTTTCTGTGTATGGCCAAAGGTGGCGGCTCGGCCAATAAAACCTACCTGTACCAGGAAACCAAAGCGCTGCTGACACCGGGCAAGCTGAAAGCGTTTCTGGTCGAGAAAATGCGCAGCCTGGGGACCGCCGCCTGCCCGCCCTATCATATTGCTTTTGTTATCGGCGGAACGTCTGCCGACAGCACGCTGAAAACCGTGAAGCTGGCGTCGACGCACTATTACGACCAGCTGCCAACCGAAGGCAACGAACACGGTCAGGCGTTCCGCGACGTGGCGCTGGAGCAGGAGCTCCTGCTGGCGGCACAGCAGCTGGGGCTGGGCGCGCAGTTTGGCGGTAAATACTTCGCCCACGATATCCGCGTGATCCGCCTGCCGCGCCACGGCGCATCCTGCCCGCTGGCGATGGCGGTTTCCTGTTCTGCCGACCGTAATATTAAGGCGAAAATCAATCGCGACGGCATCTGGATTGAGAAGATGGAGCAGAATCCGGGCCAGTATATTCCGGCCGAACTGCGCCAGCAGGGCGAGGGTGATGTGGTGCAGGTCGATCTGAACCGTCCGATGAAAGAGGTCCTAGCCCAGCTCTCTGAGTATCCGGTCTCAACCCGTCTTTCACTCAGCGGCACGATTATTGTTGCGCGCGATATCGCTCACGCCAAACTGAAAGAGCGTATTGATAACGGACTGGGCCTGCCGCAGTACATCAAAGATCATCCGGTCTACTACGCAGGACCAGCCAAAACGCCGGAGGGCTATGCTTCCGGTTCGCTGGGGCCGACTACCGCCGGGCGTATGGACTCTTACGTTGACCTGCTGCAGGCCAACGGTGGCAGTATGATTATGCTGGCCAAGGGAAACCGCAGCCAGCAGGTGACGGATGCCTGCCAGAAACACGGTGGCTTCTACCTCGGCAGTATTGGCGGACCGGCCGCCGTGCTGGCACAGCAGAGCATCAAAAGCCTGGAGTGCGTGGAGTACCCTGAACTGGGTATGGAAGCGATCTGGAAAATCGAAGTGGAAAACTTCCCGGCCTTCATCCTGGTCGACGATAAAGGCAACGACTTCTTCCAGCAAATCCACAACCAGTGCAGCAGCTGCGTCAAATAACGCTGTTTAACCTGCCCCCTCCGGAATGGAAGGGGCAGCATCAGCCACGCCCAAAAAGCAGTCAGCGCGGTAACTGATTAAATGAATCCAGCAGCTGCTGCAGCTGGTTCAGCCTCTCTTTGCCAAACTGTTGTTCAATCTGGCTGTAGCCCTCATCAATTTCCTCTCGCGCCCGGTGATAAAGCGCCAGTCCTTCCGGGGTCAGTGCGGCCACCAGTTTACGCTGATCGCTCACCGGTTTAAGTCGGGATACCAGCCCGTCGCGCTCCAGTCGGGTGAGGATCCCGGTCAGGCTGGGGCGCAAAATGCAGGCGCGCTCGGCCAGCTCGTGGAAATCCAGAGTCGTCACCTCAGCGAGGATCCTCACAATGCGCCACTGCTGTTCGGTCAGTCCATAGCGGTTAAGGATTGGGCGGAAATAGCCCATGGCGGTTTCCCGCGCCTGTAAAAGCGCGATGGTCAAAGATTCGTGCATGCGACTCCACTGTGGTTTCTGAATACCCTTTCATTAATGGTAACATAGATGCCTTTTTCGCTGAATGACCCATCACTGATGCACTTTCCATTTTTTATCCGGTACTTTTCAATTTTATGAAAATTAACAACTTTTTGTAATTGTTGTTGTTTTGTTAATCGCGTCACAAGCTAAAAAACAGATGTTGATCTGTCGTTCCGTAGCGAGTAATTCTGAAGTCATTAATATGTTAATGACTTGCTTGCCATGGAGGAACAGAGATGAAAAGAACGGTTTTTGCGGCTGCACTCAATCACCAGTCACAGATTGAAGCCTGGGCAGCGGCGTTCCGGCAGCCTCCCTATCAATCCCCCCCTCAGCACCCGGTGTGGTTTATCAAACCGCGCAACACCTGGCGCAGTCATCAGGACACGATCGGTCTGCCAGCCGGAGAGCAGGTCTACAGCGGGGCGACGCTGGCGGTGATCATCGGTAAAACGGCACGAAAGGTAAGCGTTAATAAGGCGCGTGAGGCGATCGCCGGTTACGCGCTGGCTAACGAGCTGAGTCTGGCGGAGGAGAGCTTTTATCGTCCGGCCATTAAGGCAAAGTGCCGCGACGGTTTTTGTCCCATCGGTGAAGTCACTGTGGTACAGGATGTCAGTGCGTTGCAAATCATTACTGAAGTAAACGGTGAGGTGCGCGACCACTGGAACACTGCCGATCTCAGGCGTGGTGCCGCGGAGCTGATCGCATCACTCAGCGAGTTTGCCACCCTACAGTCCGGTGACGCGATCCTGCTGGGCACGCCGCAGCAGCGGATAGCTATTTACGCAGGTGACGTGGTGACGATCAAAGCAGCCGGGCTCGCCGAACTGACGAACCGCTTTAGCAACAGTGCTCCGCCGGCGGAACAGCTTTCCGGGCAGCCTACGCTGTTCGCCCTGGGCCTGAACTATGCCGACCACGCCAGCGAGCTGGA
>CAJYIY010000046.1 GCA_913775305.1 uncultured Erwinia sp.
ATTTGCCTGGCGGCTTTAGCGCGGTGGTCCCACCTGACCCCATGCCGAACTCAGAAGTGAAACGCCGTAGCGCCGATGGTAGTGTGGGGTCTCCCCATGTGAGAGTAGGGAACTGCCAGGCATCAAACAAGTGAAGAGGCCATCCGGAAGGATGGCCTTTTTGCGTTTCTGCGCTACACAAAACTAATCCCCCAATACCTTGCTTATACGGTAAACTACCTGCGTTTTTGCATCAGGATAGCGTCTATGAACCACTCCCTTAAGCCCTGGAATACCTTTGGCATTCAACGGAATGCTAAAAACATTGTACGTGCCGATACCGCACATCAGCTGCTGGATGCATGGCAAAGCGCAACAGAAAATAACGAACCCGTACTGATTCTGGGCGAAGGAAGTAATGTCCTGTTTCTCGACGATTTTGCGGGAACGGTGATCGTTAACCGCATCATGGGAATTGATGTTGAAGAGAGTGCCGATAGCTGGCACCTGCACGTGGGGTCCGGAGAAAACTGGCATCATCTGGTGCAATTTACCCTCGAAAAAGGGATGCCGGGCCTGGAAAACCTTGCGCTTATTCCAGGCTGCGCCGGATCGTCACCTATTCAAAACATCGGCGCCTACGGCATCGAACTGAAACATGTCTGTGAATATGTCGACTGCATCGAACTGGCGACCGGAACGGCTAAGCGTTTAACGGCAGAACAGTGCCGATTTGGCTATCGTGACAGTATCTTCAAACATGAATATCAGGATCGCTACGTGATTGTCGCCGTGGGGCTGCGTCTGTCGAAGAACTGGCAGCCCGTATTGACCTACGGAGATTTAACGCGTCTCGATCCGGTTACCGTTACCGCCCGCGACGTTTTTGACTCAGTTTGCCATATGCGGATGACCAAGCTTCCCGATCCTAAAGTTAACGGAAACGCTGGCAGTTTCTTCAAAAACCCGGTTATCAGCAGCGAAAATGCAAAAATTCTTCTTGAAGGATGGCCAACTGCGCCACATTACCCTCAGGCGGATGGCAGCGTGAAGCTGGCCGCGGGGTGGCTTATCGATCAATGCCAGCTAAAAGGTACTTCAGTAGGCGGTGCCGCCGTTCACCAACATCAGGCTCTGGTGCTGATTAACCAACGCGATGCGACCAGCGATGATGTTGTACAGCTGGCTCATTATGTTCGTCAGCGTGTGGGCGAAAAATTCAACGTCTGGCTGGAGCCAGAAGTTCGCTTCATTGGCCGCACAGGTGAAGTCAATGCCGTGGAGACTATCGCGTGAAGGACAATACTATCCCCTTAACCCTGATTAGCATCCTTGCTGACGGTGAGTTTCATTCTGGCGAGCAGCTGGGTGAACAGCTTGGCATGAGCCGTGCTGCTATCAATAAACATATCCAGACGCTTCGCGACTGGGGTGTCGATGTCTTCACGGTACCAGGAAAAGGCTACAGCCTGCCGGAACCGATTCAACTGTTGAATGAAGAACTGATTCGCAGCCAGATTGGACACGGCAATGTGGCGGTGCTACCCGTGATTGATTCGACGAACCAGTATCTTCTGGATCGTCTGCCTGAGCTGAAATCCGGCGATGCCTGTGTTGCTGAGTATCAGCAGGCCGGTCGCGGTCGTCGTGGCCGCAAGTGGTTTTCCCCCTTTGGTGCCAACCTCTATCTGTCCATGTACTGGCGACTCGATCAGGGCCCGGCCGCTGCCATTGGCTTGAGTCTGGTTATCGGCATCGTCATGGCGGAAGTGCTGCACGATCTGGGTGCGGATAAAGTACGTGTTAAATGGCCTAATGACCTGTACCTCAACGATCGTAAACTTGCCGGCATTCTGGTCGAACTGACGGGGAAAACGGGCGACGCGGCGCAAATCGTCATTGGCGCAGGCCTCAATATGGTGATGCGCAATGTACAAAGTGATGTGGTGAATCAGGCCTGGACTAACCTCCAGGAGGCGGGGATCGTCATCGATCGTAATACCCTTGCCGTGCGTATGATTAAAGAGTTGCGTAGCTCACTCACGCTTTTTGAGCAGGAAGGGCTGGCGCCGTTCCTGTCTCGTTGGGAAAAGCTGGATAACTTCATCAATCGCCCGGTGAAATTGCTGATTGGTGATAAAGAGATCTACGGAACTTCCCGCGGTATTGACGCACAGGGCGCGCTGCTCCTGGAACAGGATGGCGCGATTAAACCCTGGGTGGGCGGTGAGATTTCCCTGCGAAGTGCCGAATAACCGGATCGAGTTAATTATGCGAAAACCCGTCTGCGCGACGCTGGCCGTCATGATGAGTGTGCTGTTCTCGCCTCTCTCCCTGGCGGATCAGGCCTGGGAGAGTTACAAGGCCCGCTTTTTCAAACCGGAAGGCCGCATTGTCGATACCGGCAATGGTGGCGTGTCGCATACGGAAGGTCAGGGCTTTGCCATGCTGATGGCAGTTGCCAACGACGATAAAGCCACGTTCGATAAGCTCTGGCAATGGACGGAAAGCCAGCTGAAGAACAAAGAGAATGGTCTCTTTTACTGGCGGTATAACCCCGCAGAGTCCAACCCGGTCGCGGACAAAAACAACGCCGCCGATGGTGACGTGCTGATTGCCTGGGCGCTGCTTAAAGCCGACGCCCGCTGGCATGACAAACGCTACAGCGCCGCATCGGATGCCATTACAAAAGCGCTGGTTGCCCATAGCGTGATCCGCTATGCGGGTTACCGCGTGATGCTGCCCGGCGTCCAGGGATTTAAGCTTGACGGTGAAGTGGTCCTCAATCCTTCCTATTTTGTATTTCCGGCCTGGCAGGCCTTCGCCGGACGCAGTCATTTGCCGGTCTGGCGTGATTTGATTAAGGATGGTAAACGCCTGCTGGGGAAAATGGGCTCGGGTAAAGCGAATCTGCCCACTGACTGGGTTTCACTGGCATCAGGTGGCAAGCTGACCCCTGCTAAAGGCTGGCCACCGCGAATGAGCTATGACGCGATTCGTATTCCGCTGTATCTTGCCTGGTCTGATAAGCAAAGTCCGCTGCTGACGCCGTGGAAGGCCTGGTTCGGTCAGTTCCCCCGGGAACAAACGCCCGCCTGGGTTAACGTCACGACCAACGAATATGCGCCCTATATGATGGAAGGCGGCCTGTTGGCTGTACGCGATTTAACGATGGGGCAGTCTTCCGGCGAACCCGAATTCACCGCTAAAGACGACTACTATTCGGCTAGTCTGAAAATGCTGGTGTGGATTTCAGCGCAATAATAACGCACTGACTATCCCCTCTCCCCAACGGGGAGAGGGTGAGGCGTAAATCAGTTACTGCGGATACGGTACCCAATCTCCGCCGTTCAGGCGAACGTACGGTTTGTTCTGATACTGAATGACAACCGCGTTAGCGTTCTCTGAGACTTCTGCCGTTTGCGGCAGGTTGCTGGTGAGCTGCTCCCAGTTCACGCTATCTTCCACAAACAGCTTCCCGTCAACGGCGCGGGCAACCAGTTCTGAAATCGCCAGATAGCTGGAGGGCTGGGTGATTTCAATCGGTGCGCCCTGATGGGGTGCTTTCATACCAAAGAACTTAATGCCAGCAGGCACGTTGGTAATCGACGGGCTTGGGATATCACGCAGACCTGACACCTGCATTCTGTCGCCTTTCAGCGCGCCGCCGTGCTCAGGTACCACTACCACCATCACTTTACGGCCTGACTTTTCCAGTTCCGTGAAGAACGCATCCAGCTCGTCAAAGAACTTCTGCGCACGCACTTTATAATCAGCCGTTTTGCTCACGCCCGGGAAATGGTTACCGTCGTGGAGCGGCAGGGTGTTAAAGAACGTCGCGCTGCGTGGATTACTGTCTTTTCCGATGGTCTGCAGCCAGCGCTGCAGGACGGCGGTATCGTCATAGACGGGCGAGCCGTCGAAGCCCAGAAGAGAGACAGGAAGGCCGGTTTGATCCATCAGCGGTGCCTGCATGCCACCCTGTTCGCGTACTTCTTTCAGGAAGTTACCGAACTGGCCGTTATGCCCCAGCATCAGATGCTGCGTAAAGCCCAGTTTTGCGAGGTTATCGAACAGATAACACTGGTTGCCGGCGGGTTGATACAGGTTTTTATGAGATGTCTGACCGCAGCTAGCACGCAGCAGGCGGATTGCTGCCGGGCCGCTGTACGAGGTGGCAGAGTTGAAATCTTTAAATTGAATATCGAAGTGTGACCACAGCGGATGAGACATCAAACCGGCGGCGTCCACGTCGGCCCAGGAGAGAGAGCAGATGTTGATCACCAGCAGTTCAAACGGCTGAGCATCCGCCGGCAGCGCATCCGGGAATTTAGTCTGTCGCTTGTCTTCCGCGGTATAGAAACTGGAGAGCCAGGCGTTCAGGTTGGTTGAGGTCGGCGGTGCGGTCTGGGTTGGGATATCGCCCACTAC
>CAJYIY010000047.1 GCA_913775305.1 uncultured Erwinia sp.
CGATCACGCCGTAAGGTTCCGGCACCAGCATGCCAAGGCTGGCATCGCGGGTAGGCAGTACGTCACCGCTGTATTTATCTGCACACTCGGCGTAAAAGCGAATGGCTTCAGCGGTAAACGGGATCTCATGGTTCACCACGTCGCTGATCGGGCGGGTAGACCCCAGCGCTTCCAGCTGTGCCAGCGGAGTGTCAGCGGCAATCAGGTCGGCCCAGCGGCGCAGTACCGCCCCGCGCTGGCGCGGCGGACAGCTGGCCCAGCCGCTTTCTCGTACCGCGCGATCCGCGATGCTGACCGCTTCGTCCACCTTCTGCCCGTCGGCTTCATGCAGCTCTCCGGCAGAGAGGCCATCGGAAGGACGCTTCACCGGTAACGCATTCCCTTCTCCGGCCTGATGCCGGCCGTTAATGTAGTGTCCTGCGGGTAATGTTATTTTTTCCGGGTCAAAACTGAGCATGTTGGATCCTTATTCAGACCGGGCCGGGAATTATTTTTCAGCGCCCGATCTGGCTGGCTGACTAACAATTTTTTCGGCTTTGGTTATTCGCCTTTGTATTAAGCAATGCAGAAAGTATGCCAGTCAGCTAAAAAATAAAAATGCGTAAAACAGACGGCAAAAAAATTTTGTGCCGTAATAGCGGGGTATTTTTTACAGTTAAACCGACTGTTTAAATAGATGATTTTCATCACAAAAGCAACGCACTACGATGGTGAACCTGGTACTAAAACTGCACCAGAGAGAAGCAGGCTTAATCGCGTTAGTCATTAAGTGACCGTCATCACAATAAAAAAGGCCCGCACCTTTTTGGGTGCGGGCCTTGTCTGAAAATTTAATAAAATCTATTTACAAACTACCGAAATGGAATGCCTTAGATTCCAGATATTCTTCAATACCGTAACGGGAACCTTCGCGACCTATTCCCGAAAGTTTTATACCGCCAAACGGGGCGACCTCAAGCGAAACTGAACCGGTATTAAATCCAACCATGCCAAATTCCAGCGCTTCGCCCACTCGCCAGGCGCGACGTATATTTTCGGTGAAGAAGTAAGCACCCAAACCAAATGGCGTATCGTTCGCCATATTAATCGCCTCCTCTTCGGTATCGAAAATAAATAACGGTGCAACCGGACCAAAGGTTTCCTCATGGGCAATACGCATTTCGGTGGTCACATCGCCCAGCACCGTCGGCGCAACAAAGGTGCCGTTGCCGCTGCTGATGCCGCCGGTCAGCACCGTTGCGCCCCGCTCTACGGCATCGGAAATATGGCCGTTTACTTTGGCGACTGCCGCCGCATTGATCAGCGGGCCGATAGTGCTGCCGTCGGCAAAACCGTCACCGACTTTCAGCTTCGCCACTTCGGCCAGCAGGCGCTCCACCACCTGCGGATAGATAGCGCGCTGCACCAGAATGCGGTTGGCGCAGACGCAGGTCTGACCGGCGTTACGAAATTTGCTGATCATCATGCCGCTGATGGCACTGTCCAGGTCAGCGTCATCGAATACGATCAGCGGGGCGTTGCCGCCCAGCTCCAGGCTCAGGCGCTTGATGCTGTCGGCGCTCTGCTGCATCAGCAGCTGACCGACGCGGGTGGAGCCGGTAAAGGAGATTTTTCGCACCGTGCGGCTACCGGTCAGGGTTTCACCGATCTCTTTCGGCAGCCCGGTGACCACCTGGAGCACCCCCGCCGGAATCCCGGCTCGCCGGGCCAGCTCCATCAGCGCCAGCGCCGACAGCGGCGTCAGTTCGGAAGGCTTAACGATAATCGGGCAGCCCGCGGCCAGCGCCGGGGCAACTTTGCGGGTGATCATGGCAATCGGGAAGTTCCACGGGGTGATCGCAGCCGCAACGCCGACCGGCTGCCTGAGCACCAGAATACGACGATCTTCGCTCGGGGCCGGGATGGTATCGCCATAAATGCGGCGCGCCTCCTCAGCAAACCATTTCACAAATCCCGCCCCGTAAAGCACCTCGCCTCGGGCTTCTGCCAGCGGCTTGCCCTGCTCGGCGGTCATGATTACCGCCAGGTCGTCAGCGTTATCAAGGATCAGCTGATGCCATTTTTCCAGCAGCAGTGCGCGGGAGGCATGGGTGGTTTTGCCCCAGCTTATGCGCGCCGCCTCGGCATATTCAATCGCCTGCTGCGTCTCTTTCGCGCCCAGCGCGGGAATGGTGCAAAGCACTTCACCGGTGGAGGGATTAATGACCGGCAGCGTTTCTCCGTTGATGGCGTCCTGCCAGTCTCCGGCATAAAATGCCTGCTGACGCAGCAGGGTGGCGTCCCGTAAACGTGATGCAAACATGGCAACTCCTGAATAGGTTATCGATCCTCTGCTATCCAATGTAGCGGAGAGCGAACGATGTATGCTGCGCTATGCGGCAGAGCGAGACGCCGGGAAAAGGGTTTTGCGGGATGAAACGAAATTTTATGCCGTGGCAAACTATCACGCGGTGTGCCGGGCGGCTTTAACAGCCGTCACGCAGACGCCTGGCGGGATTCACGGAATGTGCCATAAAACACGCAAACGCCAGGTGGGATTCAGGCAATGTGCCATAAAAGTCGATGGCCGCCGCGCAACACTGGCTGCGTGACGGCCCGGTAAGTCTGTTATCGCCAGAGGGTGACGATCAGATCTGGAAGTCGATCACCGGTTCTTCTTCGTTGCTTAACGACAGCGCCTGGCGCTTGATCTCTTCCAGTGACAGATTGGCGTTACACAGCTCAAGGAACTGCCAGACGTAGTTGCGCTGTAGTTGACCACGCTTCAGGCCCAGCCAGACGGTATTAGACTCAAACAAATGGCGCGCCTCAAGACGAACCAGATTGGCGTTTTCGTCCAGCTGACAGGCCTGATCTGCCAGGATACCGACACCCAGCCCCAGCTCAACGTAGGTTTTCACAACGTCAGAGTCCTGCGCGCTGAGGACGATATCCGGCTTCAGGCTGGCGGCGTGGAATGCGCGGTCAACGCGGGAACGTCCGGTGATCCCCTGACGATAGGTCACCAGCGGATAGCGACTGAGCGCGGCCAGCGTCAGCGGCTGCTGCTGGATCAGCTCGTGGCCTTTCGGCACCAGCAGCGCATGATGCCAGCTGAACCACGGAAACGCCGCCAGTGCCGGGTTATTCACCACCTGCTCACTGGCAATGCCGATGTCGGCCTCACCGGCGATCAGCATGGCGGCGATCTCCTGCGGCGATCCCTGATTCAGCTCCAGCCGCACGTGCGGATAGAGTGCGCGGAACGCCTTAATCACTTTCGGCAGACTGTAGCGTGCCTGGGTATGGGTGGTGGCGATGGTCAGGACACCGCTGGATTCGTTGGTAAACACATCAGCCAGACGGCGAACTTTGCCGGCCTCATCCAGAATACGTTCGGCGATAGTCAACAGCGCTTTGCCGGGTTCCGTCATCCCCAGCAGGCGTTTCCCCCGGCGGATAAATATTTCGACCCCCAGCTCATCTTCCAAATCGCGAATATGGCGGCTGACTCCTGACTGAGAGGTGAACAGCGCGTTAGCGACTTCGGTAAGATTAAACTCGCAGCGTGCCGCTTCCCTGATGATTTTAAGTTGCTGGAAATTCACCCGCTTCCCTCTCTCTGTTATTTGTAGGTTTCCTTTATGGTAAGGAGGCAGATTGATAGCAACAAATAATAAAAAAAAGCTTTATATGCTTTTTTGCGATAAGAAGAGAGAGTGAGGCGCGCGGCTGCGCGCCCGTCACAGAGGCGTTAACCCACCAGCATCAGTTCACGTTCTTCAGCGACCGGACGGTTAAGCAGCGAGAGTAAAATATTCTTAACGGCCTGGGCAGACGCGGAGAGCGGCAGGCGAGTGGAGACATTCAGCGACAGCGGCAGATTCAGCGTCGGGCTGCCGATCCGCGCCATCCAGGCGTGAGTTGAGCTGACCAGCGCACGCGCGGCAGATTCCGGCAGCACGGTGACCCCCATCCCACTGGAAACCGCGGCGGTCAGCGTGGCGATGGACTCAATTTCACCGATAATTCTGGCGCTGAGGCGACGCAGGGAGAACGCTTCATCCACCCGTTTACGCACGGCGCTGTAGTCACGCGGCAGGAAAAGATTCATTTCGGCCACGGCGGCCAGATCGACCTGCTGACCAGGACAGGCCGTGGTGCCAACCAGATATAATTCCTCTTTCAGCAGCGGGATGCTGGTAATGCCTGCGGTGGGCGATCGATCGTAAAGTACCGCCATGTCAAGCTGCCCGTTCATCACTTTTTCGTTTAATGAAGCACCGCTGTTTTCATGCAGGTAGACCCGCACTTCAGGAAACTGTTCGCGTACCGTTTGCAGCAGCGGCATGGTCAGCGAAGAGGCTGCGGTGCCCGGTGCCAGCCCGATAGAGACTTGTCCGGTAAGGACCTGCCCGGCGTTGACCACTGCCAGATGAGCCTGTTCGCACTGGCGCAGAATGGTACGGGCGTGGGAATAGAGAATTTTACCCGCTTCGGTCGGCGTGACGCCGCGCTTGGTGCGGATCAGCAGCTGCTGGTCGAGTTCATTTTCCAGCGTGGCAACCTGCTGGCTGAGTGCTGGCTGTGCAATATGCAGGACTTCAGCGGCCTGAGTCAGGCTGCCGATATCGACGATTTTGACGAAATACTTCAGTCGTCTTAAGTTCATTTTGCCTCCGTCTCGTATCCCCGGGTGCCAGCTTTAACCGGCGTTTATAATAAGTTTTCACTCTGACCCGGATACTCTTGCAATTGACGTGCCAGAAACTCATCAATCAGCGCCTGTCTGATTTAACGTGGTCTAACAAACGGTTAAATAACAGAATCTGATAGCCGTGACAGGGTGTGGCCGGGGGGGAGCCGGTGGGCCGGGAAGTCCGGGCGCGTCCTCTGCACGCTGATGGTGCAGTGGATGCGTTGGTGGGGTGCGTTGGTGAGGTGCGTTATCATCGCGCTGAAGGCCATGGCTGCCGCGCCATCGGCTCAGGTTTTAAACGCCCCCACTGAAACAGACGTTGCCAGTGGATAGCCGGGCGCCTTTACGAATAAAGGTACCCGCCGAGGACAATTATTCGATCGCCAGGCTGTTAATAGCTAACACGGCCTGTGCCGCTTCCGCGCCTTTTTTAACAAAGTGCTTATCGTAGAACTGAACGATTTCATTGACCGGCTGGAAATTATGCGGGGTCAGCGAGACGGAGAAGACCGGAACTTCGGTGGCCAGCTGCACATTCATCAGACCATCAACCACAGCCTGGGCAACAAAGTCATGACGGTAGATGCCGCCGTCAACCACCAGCGCAGCGCAGACAATGGCATCATACCTGCCGGTTTTCGCCAGCTTCTGGGCGACCAGCGGCATCTCAAATGCGCCGGGAACGTCAAAAACATTAATCACGGCATCAACACCCTCTTCCTGAGCGATGCGCTGACGAAAACCCTCTAATGCCTTGCTCACAATCTCGGTGTGCCAGTTAGC
>CAJYIY010000048.1 GCA_913775305.1 uncultured Erwinia sp.
CGTCTGTTTAAGGAGCCGGCCGCTGCGGATTGCCCGTTATCCGCAGCGGCCGGTCCTTTAAGCGCGTAGTTGTGACTCTGAGGCCCGGCTACCGCGTCTGGCAAGGCGGCGGCAGCCGATCTGCGCACGCAGTCAGGTTACGGCTGGCTGCCGCTCGCCTCCGCCAGCGCCTTCTGGCACTCCGCCGTTGGCTGATCCACTTTGCTCAGCGTCAGCTTATCGTAATGCAATACGCTGCCTGCCAGCTCCAGCGGCATCACCCGTGACTGATTGTTCACGTTCACCCAGTCCCCGCCCAGCAGCGTGGTTTTACCCGGTTTAGCAATGACCCGCTGCCACTGGCGGCAGTCCAGCGTATCGCCTGCTGCCGTAATTATCAGACTGGCACGGGCTTCCGGGCTGACCAGCCCCTTTTGCGGCCCCGTTGTCTGCCAGTTACCGACCAGCGATACCGGTGGCGGTGTTTTTACCGCGCTGCTGTAGCTTTCCAGCTGCGCGCAACCACTCAGCGCACTGACGGCCAGACCTGCAATAATCCAGTTTTTCATATTGTTCCCTGCTTTATCAATCACGCGCTACGTTATAATTTTTTCCCGCTCGCCCGCAAGCCCGTTCGGCGGTACACCGCGGAATTCTGCCTGCGTCACCCGCTATCCGCTTCTGCAACACCTTTCCTTTCCCCGCTTCCCCTGTGTACAATGTCTGCCGAAATTATCCAGGCAGGACCGCGATGAAAACCGTTGAAGAGTATTACGCCATAGCCAAAGTTCTGTTTCTTGAGGCGCACCCGGAACTGAAGTCAGGGATTGAGAACCTGACCGCTGAACAGGCGGCCAGCGTTGGCATGAGCGTGGAACAGCTTCAGGCTCTGCAAAAAGATCGCGCCTATGCTGCCTACGTGCGTGAAAAGAAGCTGGACGGCGTACTGTTCGCGATTCAGCTGGCCGAACCGGATAAAACCGTGATGGTGGAAGCGATTGAGACCTATCTGCGCTCGCACGCTGAAGCCCTGGGATTAAGCTGGGAAGCGTTCTGTATTCAGAACGAACTGTGATCTTTCGATCCTCCCGAACAGGCGTGTTGACACGCCTGTTCGGGAGCTGTAGTGCTTAACCGGCCAGCTGAGCAGCCGGCATTGCCGCAAGTTCATCCTCGCGAAATGCTTCCCGCCTCACGCTAAAACCATCGTACCAACGACATTCAACCATACCGCTGGAAACCCCCGTCACAATCATCACGGGTCCACCCTCCTTGTGCTGCACTTCATTACTGATTATAAACATCACAAAGCACCTCCTTTCCGGTTAAAAGACAGGATAGTTATAGCATCATGTTGATGATGACGCCGTTAACTGGAGGTAAAAAAATTGTCAAATGCAAATAAGCAGTTAAAAACTCGAAATATTAAAATAAAGCATAAGTTTTGCAAGTTTCGTTTATGTGAACGGGCTCTCACTCAGGCTCAGATTTTGCACCCTTCGCAGTCGGCTTCATCACCCAGATCGGCAGGCAGTTCGGCAGCTTTTTTCTCAGCATTGGCTTCCGCCTGCTCCAGCTGCGCATCAATATCAAATTCAAAAATATCGTCTTTCATCATATTGCTCCCACAATGGTAAAATTTCGTCCCCGCCGGGCGGATCCGTAAGCCGCACGTTATACCGATTAGCCGCGCATTCTGGCAATCAAATTTACCAGCGACAGCACAATCAACCCCACGATAAATCCAGTCACCAGATTGGCCCCGTTGGAAATCAGTGCGGAGACCAGTGCCCCCCAGCCCGCGCCGAAGCCCTCAATGGCATGGTGCAGGAAAGGCACGCCGTGAACGATAATGCCGCCGCCAACCAGGAACATCGCAATGGTCCCGACGACGGTCAGAATTTTCATTAACCGCGGCGCCGTGGCCAGCAGTACCCCGCCGATCGACTTCGCCAGCGCCGAACTTTTTGTTTGCAGCCAGTAGCCGAGATCGTCAATCTTTACGATGGCAGCCACAATGCCGTAAACGCCGATGGTCACCAGAATCGCGATGCCGGACAGAATTAACACCTGATTCAGCAGCGGCGCTTCCGAGACAATGCCTAAGGTGATCGCCATAATTTCTGCTGACAGAATAAAATCGGTGCGGATCGCGCCTTTAACCTTTTTCTTCTCAAAAGCCGCCGGATCCTGCTGCGCCACCTTCAGCAAACGCTGTTCGCGTGCCTGTGGAGTTTCATCACTTTTGCTTTTATGCAGGCTGTGCAGCACCTTTTCCACCCCTTCATAACAGAGGTAGGCTCCGCCAATCATCAGCAGCGGGGTAATAGCCCAGGGGGCGAAGGCGCTGATCACCAGGGCCAGCGGCACCAGGATCAGCTTATTCAGGAACGAGCCTTTCGCCACGCCCCACACCACCGGCAGCTCGCGGTTGGCCTTCACTCCGCTAACCTGCTGCGCATTAAGCGATAAATCGTCTCCCAGTACGCCGGCGGTTTTCTTTGCCGCCACCTTCCCCATCACCGAAATATCATCCAGCAGCGTGGCAATATCATCCAGCAAGCTCAGTAAGCTACTTCCCGCCAAAATGTAATTCCTTATTCATGTTCATCATGTTGACAACAGGGGCACCGCTCCATCTCCAACACCGCCATATCAGCGATGCCATCGCAATCCCACTCAACGCGCACCGGCTGGCCCTGCGGCTCGCTATGATGCAGATACTTGCTGACCGGGCTTTCCGTCATACCGGTAATGTCCTCAGTGGCGATCAGGCGATCGCCAACGAAAATACGTGCCGTTGCCCGGGTGTTAATCATTCGCTCACCGCTCAGCTGATATAAACGCTTTACCGTCAGTTTGACACTGCCCATATTTCGCCCTGCGCTTCGCCATAGAAAGTGGGGTGATCTAAACAATTATGCGTAATAAGTGCAAATTTTGTAAAAAAATTACCTGGCTGGATTGATGGACGAAGACAGGCATGAGCTCAGGGGAGCTGGCGTTGAATCGCAGAGGAGGTTGGGCAGGGATCGTCAATGATTCTGGCCGGCTGAATGGGCCGCGCAGGACGCACGGGATTCGCTTATTCACTGCCGCTGCCCGGGCTCAACATGACAGCTGGTGAATCCCCCGCTCATCGATCTCGCCGTTGCCTTCTGCGGCGCAAATCCACTCCTCCAGCCGGGCGCTCAACGCCCGATCTTCCAGTCGGGTTTTCCCACGCAGCGCACACTCCCAGACCAGCAGCACCTTCCAGCCGGCGTGGGTAAGTTCGGCAATATAACGTTTGTCGCGCGCCACGTTGCTGTCGATTTTTCCCATCCAGAACGCCGTGCGCGTTGCCGGGGTTTTAAACAGGTGGCAGTGATGATGGTGCCAGAAACAGCCGTGAACGAAAATTATCGCCCGGTAATCAGGCAACACAAAATCCGGTCTTCCGGGTAGCGACTTGTCCTGGGTCCGGAAAGTGATGCCCAGCTCGCCCAGGCGTTCCGCCACGCATTGTTCGATCGCCGTATCGCGGGTGCGAATTGCTCGCATATTTTTACTGCGCACCTCGGGGGGGTGTACGTCTGCCATCCAGATCATCCTCTGACAAGAACGATAGAGTATAGCGCTTTATTGTCAGGCAGGATGCCTCTACACTTAGCCAAAATGTAGTTAACATGGATCTGATTTAATGAGCACTGTTGAACGTGAGAAACTGACGCTGCCGGATGGCGCTAACAAACTGCTGCTGCACTCATGCTGCGCCCCCTGCTCCGGGGAAGTGATGGAAGCCCTGCAGGCGTCGGGTATTGATTACACCATTTTCTTCTACAACCCCAATATTCATCCGCAGAAAGAGTATCTGCTGCGCAAAGAGGAGAATATCCGCTTTGCCGAGCAGCACGGCATTCCGTTCGTTGACGCGGATTACGACACCGATAACTGGTTTGAGCGGGCAAAAGGCATGGAGTGGGAACCGGAGCGCGGCGTACGCTGCACCATGTGTTTTGATATGCGCTTTGAGCGTACCGCCCTTTACGCCTGGGAGAACGGCTTTCCCGTTATTTCCAGTTCGCTGGGCATTTCCCGCTGGAAGAACATGCAGCAGATTAACGACTGCGGCATCCGCGCTGCGGCTCCCTATGAGGGCATCAGCTATTGGGATTACAACTGGCGTAAGAAAGGCGGCTCGGCGCGGATGATTGAAATCAGCAAGCGCGAGCGATTTTATCAGCAGGAGTACTGCGGCTGCGTCTATTCGCTGCGCGACACCAACCTACACCGCAAAAGCCAGGGCCGTCCGTTAATTAAGCTGGGCGTACTTTATTACGGTGATGAAGAGGCCAAATAAAAAACGTCCCTCATTGTGAGGGACGTTTTTCGACAGAAGCAGAAATGCCTTCAGCCGTTATTTCTTCTTTTTGGCTTTTTTCAGCAGTGCGCGGATCTGTTTAAGTTCTGACGCACTCAGCTGATCCGCTGGCTCTTCAGGGGTGTGCTGGTTATCGACTTCCGGTTCCTGGCCCCCTTCAAGCGTCATCAGCAGGCGACGGGTCACTTCCTGACTGACAGACGTTTGATTTTCCAGCGCGATGGCTTTTAGCGTCTCTTTTAATTCGGGATCGATCTTCAACGTCAGGCTTACTGTCTCGGTCATTGTTAAACCTCCTGATAAATTTCACATCACGTTAGCCTGTCAGGGGGGATTTAACCATACTGTCATAAAAATTTAATATTTCAGTGACTAAAGCCAAACTCAGCCAGCACCTGACTGTCCGTGCTGCAGAAATCGCCCCGCAGTTCCGCACAGAGTTTTGCCATGTAAGTCACCAGAAATTCCGCGTTCTTCTCGGCCAGCCGTTTGCCTTCATCGGTCTGCATGGTGCGCGGCAGCGTCAGCAGTTTTTTCTGGAAGTGATCCAGCGCCCATTCCGTGTCATCCAGCGGTCTTTCACGGGCCAGCGGGTCGTGGCTGTCAAACAACGAGCGGCCCAGCGCCCCGGAAACGTAAAAGACCCGCGCCAGACCAATCGCGCCCAGAGACTCCAGCCGATCGGCGTCCTGCACGATTTTGGCTTCCAGCGTTTCTGGCGTGACAGCGGCACTGAAGCTGTGGGCGTGAACGGCATGCATTACGGCGGGTATTTTTTCTGAAGGAAAATCGGGGAACTCAGTCAGCAAAATTCGCCGGGCTTCCTCCGCCGCCTGCGCAGAAGCCAGATGCCGTTCGGGATGATTTTTGGGCAGGTTAACAATGTCATGGAAGTAGCAGCCGGTCATCACCACCAGCGGATCGGCCCCGCTGCCCTGCATAATGCGCTGTGCGGTTTGCCATACCCGTGCCAGATGCGCGACGTCATGCGCCTTATCTTCCTTTTGCCAGCTCTGGTGTAGCCATGCTTCAAAGCGTGATTGCCAGGTGTTCAGCATAAAAGATTCTCCTTCACTCTTTGGACTTGATGGGATCTCAGTGGCAATGAGTCACTGCAACGAGCTGCGATTACACGGTAAAATGTGATCCTTATTCACTTTATAGTCCTTATCTCCCTTTTGTAACAGCCTTATTACACTCAGCCCCCTGCGACACACCGACGACGCTCGAATTTTCGCCTGATTATTAAGCCCTCATAATACAGGCCAAAGTTCATGAATCGTTTCACCCCTATGCGTAAAGCAGAGATTGTCGTTAACGCTGCGCTGGCCTCAGCGGGAAAACTCCACACTTTTCTGAATATTATAAAAATGTCCCCCGCGATAAGACATTGTAATTCAGCAACATGTAAAATATGTTACGCTGAAAAAATGAGGTCGGTGGCGCAGTCTGAGGCGTCGATTTTAGCGGCAGGAACGCATCGTCTGC
>CAJYIY010000049.1 GCA_913775305.1 uncultured Erwinia sp.
GTCATAGAAAAAAAGCTTTAAAACCAGTGATAAAGCGTGAGCTCGCCAGTTATCTGGTCTCGCAGTTTGCGATGAGCGTACGTCAGGCATGCAGGACATTATCACTGAGCAGGACGGTATTTTTCTATCAGCCCGATACCCGGCGTGATGAACCCGTGGTTCAGGTGCTGACTGAAGTGGCTGAACATTATCCGCGATACGGTTTTAAGAAGCTTTTTCAGGTCATTCGCAGGCAGGGCCACATCTGGAACCATAAGCGCGTTCATCGTATTTACTGCCTGCTAAAACTGAATTTTCGCCGTAAAGGAAAACAACGTTTGCCGGTGCGTAATCCGGCACCGCTGGCGACACCGGAGGCGCTTAACCAGAGCTGGTCGATTGATTTTATGCACGACGCGCTGACTTGTGGACGACGATTTCGAACCTTCAATGTCGTTGATGATTTTAACCGTGAAGCACTGGCTATCGAAATTGACCTGAATATCCCGGCACAGCGTGTCGTCCGGGTACTGGACAGGATAGTGGCAAACCGTGGATATCCGCTGAAAATGAGGATGGACAACGGACCTGAACTTGTTTCAATTACTCTGGCGCAATGGGCCGAAGAACATGGCGTGATACTGGAATTTATCAAGCCGGGCAAGCCAACACAGAATGCGTTTATAGAGCGGTTTAACCGAACGTATCGGACCGAAATACTGGATTTTTATCTGTTCAGAACGCTGAATGAAGCACGGGAAATAACGGAACGCTGGCTGAATGAATACAACAGTGAGCGGCCCCATGAATCCCTGAATAACCTGACACCGGAAGAATACCGGCTGATGGCTGAGAAACCGGAAATCTCAAAAAGTGTGTGGAACTAAAGCTGGGATACTTACAGAGGGATTCCCTGCTTACCACCTATGAGGGCCGCCGCTGCCGTTTCCATGCGTTCCACCAGCGCCAGCAGGCGGTGATCCGGGTTGCTCTCGGGCTGACCTATCTTCTGCCTCACAGCATCAATCAGCCAAGTGGTTTTATCGGAGCCTGAATCGCTCACCGCTGACGAGAAGGTCTCAACCAGTTCAGCAGGAAGGCGAAAGGTAACGGACAGGGATTTGCTCATAGGGCGACACCAGAAAGGGGGATTGAAGTGACGATTCTATCACTGTAAGACAACGTAAGACACATTGATAAATTGGTTACGGAAGGCCTGATATGAGCGTCATTGTGACATGTCACGGCACGATTAATTAACCTTCACCACGCCTGAACTGACAGATGTCGGGGGTGTTTGTTGGTTCACGCCCCCTTTATGTTGGTTCATTGGCTGCTTGTGTTGGTTCAGTTTTTCAGGAAATTATCAGTTAAAACAATCATCTTTACAAATTGAACCAACTGAACCAACTGAGCGACATGTTTTTGCTTATATTCATAAAGAAAATCTGCCAGTGATTGAACCTTAGATCTTCTTCATTTCAAGATGGCAATCATAGGATGTACCGCCATGCTCATGGATAAGCCAATCTACCGCCTGTCCCGAGATTCGATTAATTGAGACATGGGACATAGCGCCCCAACGTTTTCTGTCTCTGGATGCCTCAATTGTATACTCAATTTCTTTGTCGTTGATAACCGGCTTTAACACCCTGAACCATGTATCGTCACGCCCTTGCGATTCTCCATCAATGAATACTATAACCGCCTCGCTAAACCATGTTGTTGTCTGTCCATTCTTTACACATGTATTTCCGGATTTAGATCTCATATTAAAACAGAGCTGATTTTGTGTGAGGTAAGGAGCAGGCCAGATGCCCGTAGCTGATAGGTCATTTTTTGATGAAGGCTCGCATACTATCAAGCTGGTGGCCGATGCGATTGTGGGCAGTGTAAATAAAAGAACGGCTGCTAGAAGCGTATGTTTCATTGGTTGGTCGATCCTTAGTAGTAATCAGACAATACCTATCAGATAACATTGAATTTGACCCTATATACCTACCCGTATGATATCCAATTCGGCATCCAGAAAATGGCTCTTTCAGTATGCGAACAGTGAGGCTGTCACTCGATCCTTACTGACTCGCCGTCAATGGCTTCACACTTCCCGCCTGTATCACGCACGACAACGCCAGCAGTTCCAGGCAGCCCATAGCGGGAGCAGTTACACCATACACCACCACCAGCACCGGATTGTGTTTTATCCTGACGTTGTTCGTAACTTGTCACCTTAACCAGTAGTCCGCTCTTTACCATACCCTCAAGAGTGCGCCGTGTAGATTCGAGGTGATGCCGCTTATCGAACGATGCCATGTCGTGAAGCAGATAGGCGACGCCGGAAACATCAAACGGTGGCGCACCGATCTCACTCGTCACCCATTTACGGTTAGCCGGCTCGAAGTAGCTCAGTATCTCTTTCTTGCGTGAGGTCATTCGCATAGTTGGATGATTCCTTATTGTAGGAGAGATGTATCATACATTAAGAGCTGCCATCTATGGCTACTGAGGGCGGTACATATTGAGCGTTACGATGGATGAAAAATGGCCTGAAATGTCCCACACAAAAACATTTGGGGGTACATTTGGGGGTATGTTGATAAATCGAATGTGAAAAATAACTTTAATTACATATGTTTAGGTTTTAATGTTGAATCCTGTAGGGGTGCCATTTTCATCTCTTCTGAAGTATCTCAAAGTCTAAAAAACCCCAGTAAATCAGTCTTTCAAGCGGAATTTCGTTATCGTGACGTGTACTAACATCTATTGAAGTTTACTCTTGTCAGAGCGATAAGCTTCCGACATTCTGGAATACCTCTCCAAAGACATTTTCCCCTTCATCGGTAAGCGCGCCATTAACGACATTAAACCAGCTGAGATGCTGGCCGTGCTGCGCAAGATGGAACAGCGTGGTGTGCTGGATAAGCTGAAGAAGACCCGGCAAGCCTGCAGGCAGATTTTTACCCATGCGGTGATTACCGGCAGGGCAGAGAATAATCCCGTTACCGATCTCGCTGGCGCACTGAAAGCGCCGAAGCAGAAACACTTCCCTCATCTGAGCATCGATCAGCTACCCGGCTTCCTCAACGCGCTGAGTGATTACCGCGGCAGCATGGTGACGCGATCTGCTACCAGCCTGCTAGTGCTCACCGGACTGCGAACAATCGAGCTGCGTGCTTCTGAGTGGGCTGATATCGATCTGGAGAAAGACCTCTGGCAAATACCCGCTGAACGAATGAAGAGGCGCCGCCCGCACGTCGTGCCTTTATCCAGCCAGGTTAAAGCGATGCTGAAGGAAATCCACCAGCTAACCGGACGTGGGAAGTATGTCTTCCCCGGACGCATTCACCGCCGCTTAATCGGAGCCTGATAAATGAAAATCGAAAAAAGCAGATTAATTTCTGAGGCCGCCCCGCAGCCAACTACCAGCACGGCAGTTATTTTTACCGCTGATGAAGGTGATATTTCGGTAATTAAGTTTGAAGGTAAGACCGTTCGCATTGTCAATGTGTACGGTGAGCCGTGGTTTGTTGCTAAAGATATCTGCGATGCATTAGGAATTACCAACTCACGCGATACCATAAAGTCCCTGGATGGTGACGAAAAGAATACCGTAGTTTTAACATACGGCAATCGCGGGAATCCAAATCATGATGTTGTGGCTGAGTCTGGGTTCTACAAACTTATCGCTCGCAGTCGCAAAGCAACCATGCCAGGCACATTCGCCCATCGCTTCACTAACTGGGTATTCCGGGACGTTATCCCATCTATCCGCAAAACAGGTGCGTATGGCGTTCCCTTCGCGTTCCTGAATGACCACAGCAAGCGCAAAGCGGCTTATACCCAGAAGGCCAGCAAGCGCGGCGCTGCCCTTCAATCCTGCAAAGCTGAAAAATCCCGCCTGATTGCCGAAGAAGCGGAGTTATGGCGCAAATACCAGCCCCAACTGCCGGAGGTTCATTAATGAATGCCGCCCAGGTGGAGGGCTTTCCGCTCGCTGACCAGTTAACAAATGTGAATCGCCACAGATCTAAAAGATATCTCACAGTTTTTGTGCCTGGATAAAGAAGTACGGGCCCGTGGTGTACCATTGCTCCATTTACCAACGGTGATGAAACGGAACTGTGCATGCTGTCATTTGACCGCTCGGACTGGTATGAAGGACTCGGTAACCATACGATCATGGCGGGTTGTACTGCCAGAAAGTAAGCTCTTGGCTATGCTCTACGCCTCGTCAGTATCGAGGCGTAGTTTTAAAGAAAGATATCTTAATGATAGGGCGAAAATGTAACTACACAAACATTACCTTGTGAAATTTCATATTCTGATGTAATTTCTTCGCAATTTTAATTCTTGATGAGAATGTTATGGAGATTTTATTTTTCACATCCTGCTTGTTATTATCTATACCTATTACGTTCTTATTTTCAAAATACACCATAGGAAAGGCAATACCTTTGCCTCAGCATGGGCGATTCATTGAGATTGATGGGCTTCGTGGATACTTAGCGTTGATGGTTGCAGCTCATCACTTTTATATAATTTATGGATGGCTTTCGTATGGAAAGTGGGTAGCTCCGGATTTTATTGTATTTAATAACATTGGGGTTTTTGCAGTTAGTGTATTTTTCATGATTACAGGGTTTTTGTTTATAGGTAAAGTTGATAAGGCAAGAGAAAACAAGAGTTTTGATTTTCATAATCTAATCAAGTCCAGGGTTTTCAGGATATACCCCCTTTATTTTCTTGCTGTGATTTTAACTGTTTCTATTTCGTTGCACATGACTCTTTATAAGTATGATAATGTTGCGGGTATTTTAAATGACATTTTAAAATGGATAATATTTCTCGGTGATTCTGTTAATGGATATCATGACTCTAAAATAATTACGGCAGGTGTTACCTGGACGCTGAAATATGAGTGGTTATTTTACATCTCATTGATTTTTATTTATTTTATTTCAAGGTTTAAATGTGGCCTCCCGGTTCTTGGGGCTGTTGTGGTATTATTTTCTTTCATGAAAGTGAGTTTTTTATATTTTAATAGTATGTATTTTATCTTTTTTGTTATTGGTGGGGTTTCTCACTTCTTGCATAAAAGATATTCTGGTTTGTTAAAAAGGGAGTCATTTAAGGGGGGGTATTCGTCTCTAGCCTTGTTGTTCTCAATGATGCTAGCCCTGCTTACTCCAGAGAAAGATAACTTGCTAATTTTTAGTTTTTCATCTTTTGTTTTTTTTATTACCATAGTCATGGGAGGGGATTTTTTTGGGGTTTTACGCATGAAAACATCAAGAGCACTTGGTGAAATAAGCTATAGCATATACCTAATGCATGGGGTTATTTTTTTTCTATCTTTTAATATGTTATGTCCAGATGTTATAAAGTATGGTTTTTTTGGATATGGGTTATTACTACCGATTAGTCTTTTAGTTGTGGTTGTTTTTTCTACATTTACATATTTAACAATCGAACTTCCTATGATCAAAGCAGGAAAAAGAAAAGTAAACGTTAAAAAACTGAAAAATAACAATGAAGCCAGTTAAGTTAAAGGAATTGATAGTTCATGGGGTAACGGTGTGAATTGGTGAGGTGCGAGGTGGTTGTGTAGTGGGTGTGTCGTTAATGGATGCTGGGGTATTTCGATGGATTACACTGAACGACACGTAACGACACAAATCATGTTGCGAGCATGGATTTGTTGTTGAATTACAGCGCCTTGAGCAGTGAACAACTATCTTCTAAGCCGTAGGTCACCGGTTCGAATCCTGTAGGGACCATTAAGTTTCAATGACTTATTTCAATCCTCACGCTTTCAATTTTCCCGACTGGGTCAAATCAGGAACATAAAGCCTGAAAATCGGATCGATTTAACCTGCGCGTACGACCGGGTGTACATATCGCGCTACCATTTCCATGCGTTTCCGCACTTCCATTTCCTGTAGAGCAGACAGCGAGACTTCGATCTGAACAAATTACGGTACCCTGAGTGGAAGGGTAGGGGGGCCTCATTTCCGGGAGCGACGATCCTGCATTCATCTCTAGAACGCAGGCGTAAAGATCATCCGATTCAAGTTGGCCTGACTTCATCGACTATTGACCCTGAAGCCTGTTACCGCCTTACGATTTCATCTTCTATAGTACCGTCACTCACAGCCATGATGTTTACTGACAATCTTCTGGCCGACTGTGGCCTGGAACCTGATGAATAACGAGAGTTGGAAATTAAGTTAGCGCAAGTCCGTAACGCCACCCTGCTAATGGCCTACGCCAGCAAGAAATTTCTTATCGATCCGATGCTGGCCGAGAAAGACGCATGGGGCGGCTTCGCAGGAAATGCGCGGGCACACCTCCGCAACCCCATGGTGTTACTGCCGATGGCGATTGAGGATTTGCTGGACGTTGATGCCGTTATTCTGACGCATACGCATACGCACACTGACCACTGGGACGAAGCTTCATAACAGGGCATATCCAAAGATGTGCTTATCTATACGCAGGATGAGAACGGTGCGGCACTGATCCGTTATCAGGGCTTTACCAATATTCGCGTGCTGAAGGATGAAAACCATTTCGTGGATGGCCTGTCGATTTACAAAACTGACGACCAGCACGGCAGTAATGAGCTTTACGCGGATGCTCAGTGGGGGGGCTTATTCGGAGATGCCTGTGGGTTGGTATTTACACATTATGATGAAAAAAAACGCTATGTTGCCGGCGACACAGTCTGCGTCAAGCCTTATGCTAAAAGCCTGCAGCGCTTTCGGCCAGACGTTGTCGTGCTGAACACTGGCTATGCAATAAACGATCTCTACGGCCCGATCATCATGGGTAAAGAAGACACGCTGCGCACGCTTCAGATGCTTCCGACTGCGATCATCATTGCTTCTCATATGAAGACAATTAACCATTGCCTGCTCACCCGTGTTGAACTGCGAGAGTTTAGGTGTGAGCACGGTATTGAAGAGCAGGTTTTTATTCCGGCAGACGGTGAGACCCTCGCCTTCTGATGGGGCACTGTCGGCGATCGAGGAGAAAACCTCAGAACAACCGGCGCGTGTCGCCGAGTAAACGGTTAAAATCACCGTTTCATCAGCACCAGGGATTTGGCGGCTGCCATTTACGATAAGGTTAGCATTATGCCTGCTCTGACAGTTGCCGTTATCGCCACGGCTGGCTCCAGCTCGTTTCATTTCTCGGTGCCCTGTATACTATTTGGTCTATCAATGCCGGAGCCGGACCTGTTCCGCGTCGAAATATGCGCTGAGAATCCGGGCGTTGGGCAGTCTGGCAATCGAGCATTTTTCCGCTCTCTTCGCTCGTAAAAAGCCTGCTCTGAATAAGGGACGAAATGGAAATATGGAAATCATTCTGATGCGCCACGGCAGACCCGGCTTTACTGGTGCTCCAAAAGTTAAAGCAGATGAAATGGCTATATGGATTAGTCATTATGACGCATCTGATACAGGCAGCGATCGGCCACCCGAGCGCATCCGGCAGCAGTCAGATAGGGTATTAACAGCTCTCAGTAGCCCTCTACCCAGAGCGCTCTCCTCTTTAGCTATGCTTAACTTGCAACCTGTACGAGTGGACGAAGTTTTCAGAGAGGCTGAACTGCCTGTATATATGATTCCCGCAGTTAAGTTATCTCCTTACAGTTGGGTTGTTTTTTTTTCGATTGCTGTGGCTTTGCGGCCTGTCGAAAGAGGTCGAATCTTTAGCAATGGCGAAAAAACGCGCCCGGCGAGCGGCTGAAATATTAGTGAAGCATGCCACAGTGCATAGCGGCCCCGTGCTCCTGATGGGACACGGGATAATGAACCGGCTTATCGCGAAGGAGTTAATATCGCTGGGTTGTAAACAGTGCACGCGTGCTGGAAAAGGATACTGGGGAGCTGACTTTTTCAGCTTAGATAGCAGATAGAGTCAATGAGTTTTCATTATCTGTTGCTTGGGACTGACCCCACCCAGTTAGTCGATTTAACGGCTGCTATGGGCATCAAGCCACCCAGTTCTTCCTACCCTGTTTCTGTGGTAACTCTGTTACGGGGGGCCTCAATTCACCCCCCGCTGCGCTCAGATGGCGCGTCATGGCCTGTTTTCGCGCCTGATGCTCACGCGATTAATCACGGAATGCGTGAATTCCGTGCCTGCTGTAAACCAGGACGGGAGATATTTTATAAACAGGCTGAACGCTTCTTCCCGAATATCAGCCTGAGTCGAAACAGCAATTGGATTAAGAGACTGATAAAGGCAGCGCGGTTTCGTGTAAATGGCGCCAGAGCACCCGCCCCTCCGTCCCTGATTCAAAAACAACGGTGGAAAAACGCAGCGTTGCACCCTGTCCCGGCAGCTGTTGCCGCTCCTGATAGGTTACCGTTGCTCCGGTGGGGCTTTCGGCAATTAGCTGCATATTTTCAATCGCGATCTCCAGTCCTGCCTTCACGCCGCGCTGTGTCCGGAAAAATGAAGCGAGCGCGGTGTAATCCAGCTGGCCTCCTCCTGGCGTGACCATAGTGTACGCCGGACTGAACCGCGCCAGTAAACTTTCGCAGACTTCTGCCGGGGTACTGGCGTCACCCAGCCAGCGGCGAATCAATTCATGGGCGTCTAAAACTTCCTGAAAATAGCGGTTCATCTTTTCTCCTGATTAAGCGTGAGGATGACTCTGCGATTGGCGATCCGCAGGCAGAGCAAAATGGGGATTGCAGCACTGACAGCCGCCAGAGCGAAGCACAAATGGTAGGCCTGCATCTGCGATATGCCGGATACGTTGAGTAAAACGCTGAATAGCAGGCTGATGAACGTCACGCCAAAGCAGAAACTGAGCTGGCGGTTAATGTTCCACAGCGCGCTGGCATCCGCCAGTTCGTCATCCCTGATCTGAATAAACGCCGAACTCTGGGCGGTGCTGCTGCACAGGCTGCCGCCGAACCCCATCAGCGCATAGGCGGCAGCGGTTAACGCCGCGTCACCGGCGCTGCCGATCAGCGTTAATAATCCGATACCTGTCGCCTGCACCAGACAGCCGGTAATAAACAGCGGGCGGGGCCCGACCTGATTAAACTTTCTACCCGTAAGAGAGATAGCGGCAAATGAAGCGATCGCCCAGGGCAGCATCATCGCGCCGACCAGAGTGGCGTGCATCCCCAACCGATCCTGCAAATACAGCATGGCGACCAGGCTGACGCCGGTAAAGATGCCGGGAATAAGCTGATAGATCAGCATCGCCGTCTGCAGCATGGGTTGCTGAATCAGGCGCAGATTAAGCAACGGCTGGGTTTTGCGTAACGAAGCGCGCACATACCCCACCATCAGCACCAGTCCGGCGGCCAGCAGCATCGTCCCCCGGCTCAAATGGCCGGGCTCGCCCATACTGGTCAGCCCCAGCAGGATCAGAATCAGCGCCAGGCAACTTGTGATAAGGCCGCTTAAGTCAAGCCGCTCTTCGGCGCGGGTCTGGGCGTCTGGCTTCAGCCAGCACGCGGCGAGAATCAGGGCAACCACAGCCAGAGGCAGAGTGGCTAAAAATACCCAGCGCCAGCTGACGTTATCCACCAGCGCGCCGCCGACAGCCGGGGACAGCGCTGGTGCCATTAAGGCAACCAGCATCACGACCGACGAGAGTTTTGCCCGTTCATGGCTGTGGTACAGGGAGTAGGTCATGGTCTGGCCAACGGGGATAAGCAGTCCCCCGCCAAGCCCCTGTAGCACGCGCCAGGCAATCAGTTGTTCTGTGTTAAAGGCGGTGGCCACGCCGCAGGTGCTGATAATAAAAATAACCAGCGAGAGCATAAACAGGCGCCTTGAACCCATTCTTATTGCCAGCCAGCGACTCAGAGGAATAACCAGGGTTAATCCCAGAATATAGCCGTTGCTCACCCACGCCAGCTGACTGACAGGCGCACCAAGCTGCCGACCAATTTCAGGGTAGGCAACGTTGGCGATAAACATATTGACCAGATCGATAAAAAATCCCAGCAGATAAACGCTGGCGACACGCACCCGATAATTCATAGGTTTCTCATGAAAAACAGCAGAGTGCGGGTAGTATAAAATCATAAAATAAAAGATAAATCGGGGTTTTACCGTTACTCTGTCAAAATGATTTTGACAATAACCTTTCCCCGTGAGGAAAAACCATGCTGAACATGCAGCGTCTGGAGATATTTGTCGCGGTAGTGGAAGCCGGTAGTTTTACCGGCGCGGCGCAAACGCTGGGGCTGAGCAGGGCGGTGGTCAGCGTCAATATCAAGCAGCTTGAGAAAAAGTTGGGCGTTTCTCTGCTGACCCGCAGCACCCGGCGAGTCGCCGTGACGGACACCGGCGAACGATTTTATCTCCGCTGCCTGCAACTGCTGCAGGATGCGGAACTACTCCTCGACGATGTTCGCAGCGATCATACCGGCCTGAGCGGCTTGCTGCGTATCACCACCACGCCGGAATATGGTGCCAGAGTGGTGGTGCCGGCGCTCTCGGCATTTGCCGCCCGCCATCCGCAGCTGCGTATTCAGCACGTTTCTTCGTCGAAAAATGATGACCTGATATCCGGCCGTTTTGATGTGGCGATACGTCTCGGACAGCTGGCGGATTCCACGCACCACGCGAAACTGATGGACTGGTTCGATATATTACCGGTCGCTTCAACAGCGTATTTAACGGCGCATCATGACGCGCCCATCACCGATCTGAAGCAGCTGCAAAGCGCACGCTGGATTGCCCACAGCCGCCTGGCCAGACCGTTGAGCTGGCAGGTTGTGACGCCGGCCGGGAAAAATGTGCTGTTCAGCGCTGACTCCCCGTCGACCATCATGGCTGACAGTGCGGCGTCGCTGCTGGCATTTGCCCGCAGCGGTGCGGGGGTGGCGCTGCTGCCCGCCTGGCTGGTACAGGAGGATATCGCCAGCGGCGTGTTAACTCAGCTGCTGCCAGACCACCTCTTTCCCAGACAGGGCATCTACGCCCTCTATCCCAATACCCGTCACATCTCTGAGAAGGTCCGGAAATTTATCGATTTTCTGCAAGAGCGCATCAGGAGATCAGCGCCTGACCCTGGCTCGCCACATTCCTGATCCAGTCGATAAAAAAATCACTGAATGCGGAAACCTGTAACGGCTGAAGCTCCCGCTGCGGGTAGACAAACTGCAGCCCGACATGGCTGCGGTCAAAGCGGCTGAACCCGACGAAGCTTTCTGCAAAAAGAACCTTGAGCCTTCCCTGTTCAACATCTCTCTTAACATCCCACCATGATTTACAGGCAATGCCCGCTCCACTCAGCACCCACTGACGAAGAAGTGCGCCATCGTCACAGACCATGGCAGGGTGCACACGCAGATTTCGCCTGATGCCGTTTTCCTCAAAACGCCATTCATTTATCACAACGCCGTGTAATTCCAGGGCGAGGCACCTGTGCTCATGAAGATCATCAGGCACAGAAGGTGTCCCCGAGCTCTGGAGATACGTGTCTGATGCGACCAGCACCCTGTGATTAGGGGCAATATTTCTGACGATAAGGCTGCTGTCCGGCAGATTACCGAAACGAATACACATGTCCAGCCGGTTACTAATCAGATCCTCAACGCGCTCTCCCAGGCAGACGAACGTGTTTACCTCGGGATGGCGTCGGGAAAAATCCAGTACGGCAGGGCTGACATACTGTCTTCCGAAATCTGAGGGAGCAGAAATGCGAAGGTTTCCGCTGAGTACGCCCTCTTTTTGCGTCAGAAGCGATTCTGCGTGTCGCGCCTCGTTCAGTACCCGAAGGGCGGCGTGGTAAAAATCCTCTCCCGCTTTTGTCAGCGTGATGGCGCGTGTTGAACGATGAAAGAGGCGGGTCTGATAGCGCTCTTCAATCGCTTTCAGTCTTGCCGTCATTGATGCCGGTGAGAGCGAAAGCCGTCGCCCGGCGGCTGAAAGTCCACCGGTCTCGGCCACTTCAACCACCAGTGCCATGTCCTCTAGCTTTCCCATTTTTATTTTTTCCGAAAAGTCATTGCATTTTTATCATCATTATCAAAAAAGAGTTTAACCGGTAAAGTATTTTCACACCCCCTTTTGGTAACCGATATCTCTCTTTTACCCAATACGAGGAATGATGATGAGTAAAACATTAATTATTGGCGGCGCGTCAGGCATTGGTTTTGCGGTAGCCAGCGCACTGGCGGGTCGGGAAAACGAGCTTATTCTTGCAGGGCGCGATAGTGTGAAGCTGGAGGCCGCACGACAGTTACTCAGCCTTAACTCAGCTACCGTCAGAACCTTAACACTGGATGTCAGCCATGAGGCAGAAGTGATTGCGCTGAGTAAAACGCTGGGTGATGTTGACAACATTGTATTCACGGCAGGCTCACAGGCGCCGGGAGGACGGCTCTCCGACATGGATCTCAGCGCGGCCCGGCTGGCTTTTGATACCAAATTCTGGGGCAGCATCCACACAGCCAGACATCTCAGCGGAAATATTCGCCCCCGTGGAACGCTGACGCTGACCAGCGGTTATGTGGCACGTCGTACCCTGGCTGGCACCCTTGTAAAGTCCACCATGAATGCGGCCATTGAGTCAGCTGCAAAGGTGCTGGCAAAAGAGCTGTCTCCGCTGCGTGTGAACGTCGTGAGCCCGGGACTGACCGATACGGAGGCATACGCTGGTATGGATCCCGCTGCGCGTGAGAAAATGCTTCAGGCCGCTTCAGAAAATCTGCCGGTGAAAGCTTACGGTCGTGCGCAGGACATTGCCAAAGGTTATCTGTTTTTGCTTGATAACCCGTTTGTCACCGGTACTGTGATTGATATTGAGGGCGGTGCGTTGATTAACTGACCATCGATACAGGCAGGATCTTCACCCTGAACGCTGATCCTGCCGACATTCACCGGCTCATCGGGTAAGCTGGAGGGGGGCCAGAAATTGATTTTCATGCCACCGAAATGTATCAGATCAAACAGGGGCAACTTACAGCGAACGGGCACATCAGGATAACCTGACCCTGATGAAACAACGGAGTATTTTATAAGGAAATACGATCGATATTTTCTCCGCTGCACCCTGTCCGGCGTGCCGGGTTCATCAGGCATCCTGGTTAAGCGTTGGAGCACCGGACACGGCCTGTCAGGGCTGAGAGATGAAACTGGCTAAGCTGGTCTAAACTCCTTCATGAATGACGCTGTTTAACCCTGCTAAAGGTTGGAAAATATGACGCTGCGCTCTTTACAGGCATTGTGCCTGACGAGTTTTTTTATTGCCGATGTTCGTGACGGACTGGGGCCTTTTTTGGGGATTTTTCTGACACAGCATCACTGGCAACCGGATGATATTGGTCTGCTGATGACCGCCGGTGGCGTGGCTGGATTGCTTGCGACCTTGCCCGCCGGGGTTATCACTGACGCTTCGCACAACAAGCGTCTGATGCTGGCGCTGCTATGCGTACTGATCACCGGAACCACACTTCTGCTCTGGTTCAGCCAGGGAAATAGTGTGGTTGCACTCTCGCAAATCGTTAGCGGCATCTGTGCTGCTTTTATTGGCCCGCTGATCACCGGCATCACGTTAGGTTTGACGGGGCAAAACGGCTTCAGCGCGCAGATGGGCAAAAACGAGGCGTTCAACCATGCGGGAAATTTTTCCACTGCGCTGATTGCCGGAGGGATTGCCTGGTACTGGGGGATTGGCGGTATTTTCATCTTAATGTCCTGCACGATGTTATTGACGCTCGTCGCGCTGCTGGCCATTCGCCGGGATGATATTGACAATCAAAGGGCGCGCGGGCTTGAATCGGCGGAGTCCCCCAAAATTCCCGATTTTTCAGTACTGATCCAAAACAAAGCGCTTTTAATTACCGGGTTGACGCTGATGCTTTTCCACCTGGCCAATGCCGCGCTGCTGCCCATGCTCAGCATGAGGATTGCTGCTGCGCCTGGCGCGATTAATCCCGGCCTGTATGCCGCGGCGACGGTAATTATTTCCCAGGCAGTGATGATCCCGGTGGCAATCTGGACCGCAGGACGAATCGATAAATATGGATACTGGCGGCTGATCCTGCTGGCGCTGGTGCTTATGCCTGTCCGTGCAGCGCTGGCGGCAAGCAGTTCTGACCCGTTGATGATGGTGCTGGTGCAGATACTGGATGGTTTAGCGGCCGGGGTGCTGGGCGTGGTGGTGCCAAGCCTGATTGTAGCGCTGCTGCGCGGAAGCGGACATGTGAATGCTGGCCAGAGTGTGGTGATGCTGATGCAGGGGGCTGGCGCGGCGATGAGCCCGGCATTAACAGGAATGATTGCCGGCCATTACTCATTTGGTATCGCGTTCAGCGTACTGAGCATCATTGCTCTGGTGGCGCTGTTGATCTGGTGGCGTCACGCGCCGATGTTTTCCGCGTCAAACCTCATGACAACAAAGTTATCCGACTGAATCCGGGAGAGGAAACCCGGTGCCAGGACCATCGGGCACCGGGCAGGTTGAGATAAGTTAACAGGCTGTTCAGCGGCAGCTATTGCTTAACGGCTCAGGCAGTAAGCGGCGTGCATAATTATTTATCCATCTGTGTGGTTGGGAGCGGCGAATATCAGGGAGGGCTGATCGTCCAGCAACATCGATGTTTTGTTCAGGGCGGAGCGTATGATTATTTATATCTCTATGAGCCCTCAGTGAAGCGCAGGGGGGGTGGTTGCCGGGATGGGGTGACGCAAGAGCAGGTACTGAAATGGTGTCAGTCACTTTGAATGGTGATCATTATAAAACTGTTAATGTGACTTTTTGAGGTTCAAAAAACATGAAACTGGTCCCCCCTCTGAAACGGGGGAAGAGTGTTTAAAAAGCCCAAAACATGGTTAGATAAAGGCCGCACGGCAGAAACTTCAACCGTATAATAATGCCGCCAGTGCAGCTAATGCGGGAATCGACTGCACGTAGAGGATCTTCCGGCTGGCCGTGGCCGCACCGTAGATGCCAGCAATCATCACGCAGCTGAGGAAAAAAAGCTTAAACTGAAATCCGCTTTCGCCAAGCCACAACCCCCACAGCAGACCCGCGGCCAAAAAGCCGTTATACAGCCCCTGATTCGCCGCCAGCACCCGAGTACGTTGGGCAAACTCTTCACTCAGGTTAAATGCCCTCCGGCCGATCGGGGTATCCCACAGAAACATCTCCAGCATCAGAATAGTGATATGTATTGCAGCCACGAGGACGATTAGCGTGTTAGCCAGCATAGCGAATTCCGGTCAGCGGTGAGTAGATAAAAGTATAGGCAAACCCTGCTGACCTTCAGACTGAATTACCCTTTTTCCGCCTCTTACGCTGATATTTGCTTTGGCAAATCCGCTGAGCGTCCACCGTCAGGGCGAGATATTTCAGTTTCTGCCGCCGCCGGTGATTGTGCGGAACCGGGCAGCCAGCTCACTACTTACTGAAAAATCCCGTGCTGAATATCATTCACTGCGGGTGCATCACCAGTCATGCGGCTGCCGCTATTTCTCCTCCTGCCGCGCCAGCGTGCGGGCCAGCAGCGTTGAATAGAGCGGCTGGCCGCCGAGGAACTGCGCAACCAGCGTGGCGCCCAGGCAGGTGATAATCATTGGCAAAATCAGCTGATAGTTATTGGTCATCTCCAGCACCAGCACAATACCGGTTAGCGGCGCGCGAACCGAAGCAGCAAACAGCGCGCCCATACCGGCAATGGCGAAGGTAGCGGGCTGGAGCGAATAAAGCGGAAACAGCTGCGACATCGCCAAACCAAAAGCAGTACCCAGTACGGTGCCCAGCGCCAGCATTGGAGCGAAGATCCCGCCCGGTGCGCCGGAAGCGAAGCACAGCAGGGTTGTCAGCAGGCGTAGAACAAAAATTATCAGCAGTATTTGTAGCGAGAACGTCCCGGCGGTGACTTCGGGGATAAGCAGATTGCCGCCGCCGACAATGGCCGGGAACAGCAGCGTCATCACCCCGCACGCACCGCCGAGGAGCGCCCCGGTGACCACCATACGCCAGACGCGTCGGCGAAAAATTTGTGCGTAGCGATCCTGCAAAATGAAAATTAATGCGTTAAACATGACTCCGACCGCGCCGAACAGTACGCCAAGCAGCAGATAAAGCCACAGCGTCCGGACCGGTGCATCTGCCAGCTGGCCGACATCAATAATGGGCCGACTGCCGTTAAACAGCTGAAAGACAATGCTGGCCATAATCACGCCGATAAACACGGCCTTAATCGAGATCAGGTTGTAGCGGAACTGCGGGCGCATCTCCTCGAGGATAAACAGGATACCGGCGAGAGGGGCATTAAAGGCGGCGGCCAGACCGGCGGCGGCACCGGTGGCCAGCAGCGAATGGCGGGCTTCGCTGCTTTTTAACCGAAACAGGTCAAACACCATGCGGCCCAGATTCCCGCCAAGCTGCACGGTTGGCCCCTCGCGGCCCAGTACCATCCCGGCCCCCAGCGTTCCCAGCCCGCCGAAAAACTTCACCGGGATCACTCGCCACCAGCGAACCGGGCGCAGCTCTTCCAGCGCGCCTTCAATCTCCGGAATACCTGAACCGCCAGCCTCCGGCGCAAACCGCCGAACCAGCCAGAATCCGCACGCCGCCAGCGCTGCCGAAAGGGTGAAGGCGCAGAGGAAAAGCGCCCAGCCGGGCAGGGTATCCGCAGTCAGGTTGACGGCACGCCAGTGCTGAATGGCCTCCACCGCTCGGGCAAAAATTACCCCGACCAGACCCGCCAGCGTGCCGACCACGGCGGCGCAAATCAGCACGGCGATCGGTGTTTTATCGCGGGTGAGTAAGGCCCGAAACATCCGGTTACGGGCGGGGGGAGACTGCGGAACATTGACGACGGAAGAGGGCTCGTGATTCATGGTATGGGCTGGGTTGCGTAAAGATGTCAGAAATTCTAGACCGACTCAGCTTGCGATACAAAGGTTAAGCCCCGGACTTAATCATCTCACCGCTTCAGCGCTGCAATCAGGACCGGATCGGGCCATAGTGCGCTCCTGAAGTTTCTCGATACCACACTGTCTGCCAGCAGCGTTCCGCTAACCGTGGCTGAGTTTTCCAACAGGCACGGACGGCAACGGCGGAATGTGCTGGCGCGCACGCCGTATCACCTGCACATTTCGCTGCGCCAGCCTTCTGACTTTACGCACTGTGCTTATCGTTTTCCGAAGGGGCTGCGGGATCTTACTCTTGCTGGAACGCGTATTTTGTGGAATTTTTTTTCTAAATATATTTTTTTTGAAAAACAGTGCTTGTCACAATTGAGATATTATGAATCATTTATCCACGAAATTGACCAGATTCTCCCCATGTGTTATCTCATTGAAGAAGAAATCCTACTTAAATCATGGGGTAAAGACGACTTTATGCAATGCGTTGAACAAGGGAGATTCTGACGAGAATGAAATTAAATAGTCATTTTGTGATTTAAGTAGAATTTTGATTCCGATTTGGGTGCTATGTTATCAGCAGGTAACAAAGCGAAGAGGGCTAAATCTCTTTCGCCAGCAAATCGGGCATGGTGCAGGAGATCAATCTTTCATTTCGGGACGCGTACCCGTGAAGGATACGTAAGATTTATGTTTTCAGTTAATTGAACAAAGAATATCAGGGGGAATGTCAGTTATTTTCATTGCCGTGCCAGGTGAGTTGTTTCGTATTTTTAAAATTAAACAGAACCGCTGACCCTGCTTAAAAGCGCCAGGAATAATCGTCTTCTCCTTCTATAAGGCGGAGAGGTATTACTTTTTTAAAAATCCAGCGGCTTACAAGTGATTTAATGAAAGGATAACGTTATGTCTTTGATGATGAATCTCAATGCGCAACAACGAAAACGACTACATCAGATAACATTAGTCGCGACATTCGGTGGCCTGTTGTTTGGTTATGATACCGGGGTGATTAACGGTGCATTTTCTTCATTAAAAGAAAACATGGCCCTGACGCCGGACACCGAAGGACTGGTAATGAGCGTGCTGCTGATTGGTGCCGCACTTGGCAGCATCGGCGGTGGTAAGCTGGCTGACTTCTTTGGCCGCAGAAAGTATCTTATTTACCTCTCCTTTGTTTTCTTTATTGGCGCAATCTTATCCGCCGCCGCTCCAAATGTGACCAGCCTGCTGATTGCCCGATTTATCCTGGGTTTCGCCGTTGGGGGAGCATCGGTCACGGCACCAACCTTTATCTCGGAAGTGGCACCGACGGAAATGCGCGGCAGGTTAACCGGACTGAATGAGGTGGCTATCGTTATTGGCCAACTGGCCGCTTTTGCGGTTAATGCGGTGATTGGCTTCGTCTGGGGACATTTGCCGGACGTCTGGCGCTATATGCTGCTGGTGCAGGCGCTGCCCTCTGTTTTCCTGTTGGTTGGTATGTGGCGCGCGCCGGAAAGTCCGCGCTGGTTAATCAGTAAAAATCGCCGGGAAGAAGCGCTGGCAATTCTAAAACAGATCCGTCCTGAATCACGTGCGGTGCAGGAATACCAGGATATCATCACCTTAATTGAGATTGAAAAAGAGAAAAAGCTACATATCCAGAGTGCAACATCGGTGATCTTTAATACGCCGTGGATGATGAAACTGATACTGGTGGGTATTGTCTGGGCGGCATTACAGCAAACCACCGGGGTTAATGTCATTATGTATTACGGTACGGAAATCCTCAGAACGGCCGGCTTCTCCGACAGAATGTCACTGATCTGTAACGTGCTGAACGGGGTTTTCTCCGTGGGCGGCATGATATTCGGCGTGATGTATCTGGTCGACCGTTTCAAACGTAAGACATTGATTATCTCCGGTTTTGCTTTGATGGCCACGCTGCACCTGATTATCGCCGGTGCGGACTATTTCCTCGTGGGTGACATGAAAGCCACCGTTATCTGGCTGCTGGGGGCGATCTTCGTTGGCGTAATGCAGGGCACGATGGGCTTCCTGACCTGGGTGGTACTGGCTGAACTGTTCCCGTTAAAAGTTCGCGGTCTGTCGATGGGGATCTCGGTATTTTTTATGTGGGTCATGAACGCGATCGTTAGCTACCTGTTCCCGGTGCTTCAGGCAAAAATGGGGCTGGGTCCGGTCTTCCTGATCTTCGCGGTTATCAACTATCTGGCCATTCTGTTTGTCGTTAAGGCACTACCCGAAACCTCCAACAAATCGCTGGAGCAGCTGGAAGCAGAACTGTCTGCCGGAAACTGAACGCGTGCCGGTGGGGATTAAAAAAAAGGAGGCAGACTATGATTGATAATATTACCGTTGAAAACCTGCATCTCGGGCGGCAGGCGAAAAATAAAGCCGAAGTTTTAGCGATGGTCGGCAGAGAGTTTAAGGAAAAAGGATATGTGAACCAGGATTGCGTTGAGTTTCTGAATGCAAGAGAGCATCAGGTATCGACTTTTTTAGGCAACGGAATAACGCTGCCGCATTTGCCGAAATCGGAAAACCATATCATTGTCAAAACCGGTATCGAGATTTTTCAGTTCCCGGATGGCGTGATCTGGGACAGAAATAACGTGATGTTTATTGCAATTGGCGTTGTGGCAAAGGAAAAAGAACACATCGATGTCCTGCGTGATGTGGCTTCAATATTCAGCGACGAAATTATCTCCAATGCCCTGTCACTGATATCCAGCGAAAAGGATTTCCTGAGAATTCTTAACCGGAAATAATTTTCTCACCCATAGACACGTTCAGTATCTATGGGTTTTTTTCATTAGCTCATGCTCATGCCGACTAAAGTGTTCACCAGCCCTGCGGTCATCAGTACCACGCCGGGCACCAGGAAGTTAAGATCTTTCTTGCTATAAAATTGCGTCATTAAACCCAGCCCCACCGCAAACATAGGCAGGGAAATGATGGAAAATGTCGACATGCTGGCTCCTTTCTCTATTGGGAATAATCCTATACTGACTTTTATTTTTTACCACCCTGATTAAAAAATATTTATCATTCTTTCTGGGTTTTTTGAAGGATTATCAATGAGTTGGTTGGTTTTTATTTCTATCATTTCGGCGTGAAACCTCAGCGTTACTGATGACTGATTCATCCGCTGATGCGGATGCAGGGCTCCCGGATGTCGCATGGCGTCATTTTTTCAATGTATCTGGACTCTCCTTTCCGGTTTTCCCTCTGTCGATTCTGGATATGGAATGATTTTATACCCCGAACTGGCCTTGCATTGCCGTGCGCTCACGCAAATATTGCACGCAGCAATACGAAAAACAGGAGATTTCTGGCTATTTCATCGTTCATTCGGTGGTAAACAGAGCGTGGTAAGAGCAGATTGATTCTCTGGAGGATGACGTTAACGCAGTATGCGTCATCTTAATTGAAAGCCAGGTTTTGCTTAACCCTGGATCAGATCCCTGTGACAAGCACCTGTCCGATGTGAACAGCCGGCTGTCCGGCCATCATGCGCTGGCGGCAACTCGCCGCCATGTTTTTTATTACTGCTGATGCTTGCGGCGTATTTTATCCTCATACATGCTGCTGTCCGCATCGTGGATGGCGATATTTGGCGTGCAAACCAGCGGATTCGCCGCGACCACGCCCAGACTGGCCCCGCCGTAATCAATCAGATTGTCCCGCAGTTCGTAACTTCCTGTCAGCTGTTGTGCCAGCTTCACTTTGAAGGTCAGCGTGTGATCGTCGTTGACGGCATTAAGTTCCGGTCCCATGGTGGCTACGATGAATTCATCCCCGCCCAGACGACCAATAATGTCTTCCGGCCCCATCAGTTCGCGTAGCCGCTGAGCAATTGACTGCAGCAGGCGATCGCCGCTTTCATGGCCGTAGCTGTCGTTAATCGCTTTAAAACCGTCGAGATCAACAAAGGCGACCAGTACCGAACGTTGTTCTGCGGCCGCGCTGGCAAACAGCTTCGGCAGGGTACTGAATACCCAGCGTCGGTTGGGCAGGCCGGTCAGTTCATCGGTCATGCTGACGGCTGTCAGCGCGTCATTGGCCTCACGCAGCTCCTGAAGCAGCTGTTCTTTACGAATATACTGCCCAATCAGTTCGGCAAACAGATGAATGATTTGTTCCGCACGCTCCGACAGCGGTTGGCTGTGAGCGCTGACCGCGCAGAGCGTGCCGTACAGCACCCCGTCGCCCAGCATCACCGGCGTACTGAGATAGCTGGTGATGCCGAGTGCTTTAGCCGCTTCAGAATCGGGCCAGGTGCCGGGAACATCATCGGTGAAGCGACGGCCATCTTCCATCGCACGCTTACACAGTGTGTCCTGCCACGGCACCGTCAGACCTTCGGGGATCTGCATTTCCTGAGTATTGCGGACATAGCGGACATGCTGAAAACCTGCCACATCGTCAATATGTGTCAGGTAGGTTGATTCCATATCGGTAACCAGTTGGAGCATTTCCAGCAGCTGGCGGACGAATCCTTCCAGCGTCTTTTCCGAGCCCAGCGCCATTGAAATACGTTCAATCAAGTTTTCGGACATCGATCTTTTCCCGGGTGGTGAAATCAGGCATCGCCACTGTGATAGCAGGGGCTGAAAGTATCAATAACTTACAGGGAGCCTTCACGTTATATATCAACGGACGGAAGTGTCTCACGCTATTAAATTCACAGAATTAATTAAGTTTTTAAAAGACAGCGAACAATGGCAGACGTCATGATAATCATCTGTAAAGGCCAGCCGTTCCGGGCGCGGGCAATCTGCGCCTGATGAGCATTCGTGTCGTAATTTGTCGGCGGGAGCGCCGGAACAAATCGACTTTATTGGGTAAAAACTGCGTAAATGTATTCAGAAATGCTTAGCTGGAGGTAAAAATTATGCAATTTATGCGGGTTATGATCAATACATAACCTTATCTGACCGACAGATTGTCGATTGATGGCGTAATCGGATTCGGGACGTACAGCAGCGTGCCAGTCAGTAAGCTGACAGATATTCCTTACTGACTGCCGGGCATCGCCGCACCGGACGCAATAAACCAGACCAAAAACGCCATAGCGGCAATAAAGATAACGGTGGGGGCTATTGCTCTTTTGTTCAAAGCTGCATACCTGTCAAGGGGCTGGAAGAGAGGTGCACCGTTCAGATAAACGATACGCTGCGGCGATGATAGCACAGGCGCGGGGACTGGCGATCGCTGAAATGCAGCCGACCGCTGAGTTTTTTTACCGCCTCCTTTCCGGCTCCGCAGCCGCATCTGCACCCGGAATTTTTTTGCGGGCGTAAGCCGCCAGTAGCTGACGCTCGTTCTCATCCAGCTGTTGATAGAAGAAGCGCGCGGTGGCCTCCGCTACCTGCTGACGTTCCTGGTCAATAGTCACCAGATGATAGCTCTCTTCCAGTTGGATAAACGTCGTTTTGCCGCCGTAGTGGCGCTCAACATAGCGGGAATTGGAAATATCAGATACGTCGTCCTCACGTGCATGGATCACCAGCGCCGGGACCAGAGTGGTCGGCATCACTTTTTTGGCTTCTCCGGCCAGACGCAGTATTTCGCGCAGCATGACGCCCGGCGTATTAGTATGACCTGCGGCGGCGCTGTCGCCGCTTTGCAGCTTAAGCACGATGCGTTCGCGCAATTGCTCGTTTTTGATGCCGTAAGGCGGTGCTTCCCGGAAATGATAGTGATTACGAAACAGCGGGATTTTCAGCAGTAGCGGCAGCATAAATGAAAACTTTGATACCGCCCAACCGTTACATTTTAGCGTAATGGCGTAGAGTGCCAGCCCGCGCATATCGGGGAAATGGTGGGCGAGGATAATCCCCATTGAGGCACCCGCCGACAGGCCTCCGGCGAAGACCTGATAACCCTCGTCGGTTAGCCGTTTAAATTCCCCGGCAATCGCTCGTAGCCAGTCCAGACGGTTGGTTTTCAGCAGTGCGTTCATATCCGAGCAGTGGCCCGGCAGCACGGGAATCGAAACGGTAAATCCATAACGGTGCAGACGCATCGCTATGGAGTCCATCTCCTTTGGGGTGCCGGTCAAACCGTGAATCAACAGCACGGCGATCCGGCTCCCCTGGTGAAAAATAGCAGTGGTCATGGTGCAGGGGGACTCCATTAATTATCTGCCTGATAAAACACTTTCAGCTGTCCACTGGCCAGCAAACGCGGCCCGCAGGTTACGTTGAAATCCAGCATGCTGAGGCCGGCCAGTTCAGTAGTGATGGCGACACAAATCAGCAGCGTTTCATCCATTTTGGCATCATCAAAGATTCGGTAATGATTGACGGAGGCCAGCAGTGCGGTCGCGGACGCCCGACCTGCGGCGGCATCAGTGCCTTTTAATCCACAGGCTGCCTGAGCAGCCAGCTCGACGTAACCGCACCGGTCCAGCAGGCCGTCTTCATTCAGTAACAAATGATCGCCATGCAGCGTGACGGATGCCTGCACCTGCTGGCCTTCCACGCTGAGGATGCTGTCGATACAGCACATCCCTTCACGGTGAGGGATCAGGCCCTGTGCGGGGACGGGAAATGTCATTCGTGCACCTCGCAAAATCAGACGGCCTGGACCGTCGCGGTTTTGATGATGAACGCCTGCAGTTCACCCAGCGTTTTGATGCTGACCAGCTCGGTGTTTTTACCTATGTGGATGGCAAACGCTTTTTCAAAGGCTACGACCATATCGACCGCATCCAGACTGTCCAGGCCCAGATCCTCATACAGCCTGGCCTCAGGTAGCAGTTCGTTCTGCTCAAGTTCAAATTCTTCAGCCAGGACCTGATTAACTCTCTCTTTCAGTGCGTTCTTATCCATCATATTTTCCTTAATAACAGACTTGAAATCATGCCCCGCAGGGCACAACGATTGTTTTTCGTCGACTGTTCTGACCTGCCTGTGACTCATGCGGTGTTCACTTACCCTGTCGCGGTCGCCGCCTGCGACAGCACGGCGATCGGCGGCAAATTAAAAACCTATTACCAGGCTGGCGTTGGTTCCGCCGAAACCCGCCGCGTTACACTGTGCAGTGGTCAGCGGCTGCTGCCGGGTTTCGGTGATGATATCCAGCTGCGATGTCTCTTCATCCGGGCCATCAAAGTTGATGTTGGCAGCCATAAAATCGTTTTTTGCCATCAGGCAGCTGTAAACCACCTGGGCCGCTCCGCTCATCCACAGTTCGTGGCCGGTCATTGATTTGGTTGAGGAGACCGGCACGCCGCGCGTACCGTAAATATCGAGAATGTTTCCCGCTTCCATCGCATCGCCGAGCGGGGTTGATGTCGCATGCGCACAGAGATAGGAGATGTCCTGAGGCATCAGCCCGGCGTTTTTCAGCGCCATACGCATCGCCCGGCCCAGGCCCGTGCGGCTGGGGGCGACGATATTTTCCCCGTCGGAAGAGAAGCCGTAGCCAAGAATTTCCCCCCAGATCGTTGCTCGTCGCGCAACGGCAAGATCGTAGCGCTCCAGGATCAACACCGCCGCACCGCCGCCGGGCACCAGTCCATCACGGCTTTTGGCAAAGGGGCGACTGGCGGACTGTGGATTATCGATACGGGTTGAAAACGCGCCCAGGCCGTCAAAACTGCAGGTTGACTGCCAGTTAATCTCCTGCGCGCCGCCGCAGATCATCCGATCCTGGCGCCCGAGCCTGATCAGATCTGCCGCCTGACCGATGGCGTGTCCGCTGCTGGCGCAGGCTCCGCTGATTGTCCAGCTGGCTCCCTGAGTACCGAGAATGGCGTTGAGGTTAATGGTGGTGGTGGAGGTCATCGCCTGAAACACCAGGCCGCTGCCCAGCAGAGAGGTGTTGCGCACTTCCTGCAGGCGATTAGCCTGTTCAATCCCGGCGAGCAGGCTGGAATCGCAGCCAAAAATCAGGCCGCTGCGATCGTTGCGGATATCGTCAGGGGAGAGGCCAGAATCATCCAGTGCGCAAAACGCCGCTTCGGCTGCCCACTCAACAAAAAGTGGCGTGGTCTTACGCTGCTTGCGGCTGAGGGGAAATCGGTGTGAAAAGGCTCTTATCGCACCGGTCAGCGGTGAGTTGAAACCTAATTCCTGGCGGATCGGGTCGATGACAATCCCTGAATGACCGTGATACAGCGAGTGAGTCACTTCATCAAGCGATGTTCCAATGCTGGAAATAATACCTAATCCTGTAATAGCAACCCGGTGTAACATATCCGCCCCCTGTCTTTCTTATGAGATATTAATTTGGTGCGCAATGGCATTTTTTATTCGTAGTGGTATGGCTGTTTTTCTGCGATAGAATAGACCGAACCTACGCGCTTTTACTTTATCAATTTATCTCAGGGGGGGTAAATATAAAAAAACACCTATTTAATTGCTGTTTAGAGTGCTTTCTCATTTCGAGCTGTTTTTTGTTTATCTTGTTTTTAAATGCCATTTTTATTTTTAATGGTTAGTGTTAGGTTAATTAAAATCCCCTGGTTGTGTTTCTGCTGTTTATGTTTAATTAATGGTTCTCTTCTAATGTAATAATTCTTTAATTTTAACCTGGGTTTAAATGAATATCGCGTAGCGTATAAGCCCGATCTCAAATACGAAGGAGGTTAATCAAATGGATAACACTGCAACGCCCCAGAGGCAGACGGAGAGCATTGCTCTGGTGACCGGTGCGAGCAGGGGGATTGGCGCGGCGATCGCTCGCAGACTTGCCGGTGAAGGCTTTGCGCTCTGGCTGAACTATCGTCGTGGACGCGAGGAAGCCGAGGCGGTACGTGATGAGATCGCCGCCGCTGGCGGCCAGTGCAGGCTGCTGCCCTTTGACGTCACCGATGGTGCATCCTGCCGCGAGGTGCTGGCGCCGCTGATTGAGCAGCAGGGAGCGCCTGCGGTGCTGGTGAATAATGCCGGTTTTGCCTGTGATAAAGTGCTGGCAATGATGACTTGCGAAGAGTGGGAGCGTGTGATTCAGGTTCATCTGGGAGGATTTTATAACGTCACCTCGGCGGTAGTGCCAGCGATGCAGCGCAGGCGCAGTGGACGCATTATTAATATTGTCTCCACCGCTGGTCAAACCGGGGTTGCGGGGCAGGTGAACTATTCGGCGGCGAAGGCGGGTGTGATTGGTGCAACCCGTTCTCTGGCGGTGGAACTGGCCCGCCGCAATATTCTGGTTAACGCGGTGGCGCCGGGTTTTATTACCACCGATATGACCGCGGCGCTGCCGCTGGAGACGATGACCAGCATGATCCCGCTGCGCCGCGTTGGTGAACCGGAAGAGGTGGCATCGGTGGTCAGCTTCCTCGCCTCTGAAGGGGCCAGCTATATCACGGGCCAGGTGATTGGCGTTAACGGTGGGTTATTCACCGGCTGATGGGGCGGGGGCGATCTGGCCCCGCTTCCAGCGTTGGCAAAAGTCTGCATAGAAGTCGGGCTGCCGGGTCAGATACTCTCCCGTTTTGAGAGTGAACATCTGCACGCTAAATCCGGTCGCTACCGTCTCTTTCTGCCCGTTGAGAATTTGATAAGAGATATTCATCCGTGCCGACTCACACCAGTGCAGGCGGGCGATAATCCGACAGCATTCAGCAAACGCCAGCGGGCGATGGTAGTTAACGAACAGCTGTTTAATGGGCGCCGGGATCTGCTCGCGGTAGAGAGTGGAATAACCGATGCCGAAATAGTCGCCCAGAGCCACCCGCGCATCCTCGAAGTAGCTGGCATAGTGTCCGTGCCAGACGATCTCCAGCGAATCTACCTCGTCAAAACGCACGGTGCGCTGCACGCTGTACTCAATCGGCGCCGGTGCCAGGCTACCATCCGGGCAACGTGAGCGGGTGAAATAGGGATAACGCATCATTGCCATGCCTCGGTATGTTCCAGTTCAAACACGAGGGTTGTGCAGACGATGTGATTACTGTCGATCGTCGCCTGATACTCGCCGATATGGCTACCCGGCTTAACGTCAACGGATACCGTATCTCCGGGTTTGATAGGATGCAAAAACTTGCAGCGTTTGACGCCAGTCAGCCGGGCACTTTTCCCCGCGGCGGCGGTATAACGCGCCAGCATAATTTGAACGATGCCCGGCAGCAGTGGGTTATCGGGAAAATGGCCTCGAAAGCCAGAAAACTCAGTCGTAAACATAAAACAGCATTGCATATTATCCGGGGCACCCTCACGGCAAATTAATTGCGGTGGAGAAACCACAAAGCGGGATAGTTCTTCGGATAAGCTGGGCATATTTCCCTCCCTTTAATGTGCAGAAACTCAGGGCGATGATATTCGTCACGGAATAATTTTCTTGTCGTGGAATGGCGTCATTGTTTTATTAAGTGCTGTCATTAAATTTTGGCGAAGGAGAAGCTTTGATAGCGGTGAGATATTTCCGGTTGTTTCCCCGGAGTGAAATTGCGGTGTCATTTCGGCTGTTATTTCCTGTACTGATTTTTTGAGAGTTTCTTAATGTTTTGTGCGAATGTGAAATCATTATTAAATAAAAGGGCGCTGGGCTGGCGAAATGCAACCTCCAGTATCCCGTCCGGGCAGTGGGCATCACCCTTCCAGACAACCTTTTCGTACCAGGGTGTCCAGCAGGCCCGGATTTATTGACTATACTGAGATAGACGAAAACCAACCGGAGGATAAAGATGACCATTCATAAGAAAGGACAGGCTCACTGGGAAGGCGATATTAAACGCGGTAAAGGTACCATCTCAACGGAGAGTGGAGCACTGGATAATCAGCCGTATGGTTTTAACACCCGTTTCGAAGGTAAACCCGGCACCAATCCGGAAGAGCTGATTGGTGCTGCCCATTCGGCGTGCTTCTCAATGGCGCTGTCGCTGATGCTGGGCGAGGCCGGATTTACGCCTGAGAGTATTGATACCGTGGCCGATGTTTCACTCGATAAAGTGGACGGCGGTTTTGCTATTACCAAAGTAGCGCTGCAGAGCAAGATCAGGCTGCCGGGGATTGCAGACGATGAGTTTGATAAAATTATCCAGCAGGCGAAAGCGGGATGCCCGATATCCAAACTGCTGAGCACCGACATCACTCTTGAGTATCAGCTGGAAAACTAATCTGAAAGCGGCATTACCTCATCATCCGCTTCTTTTCTCCCCCTTGCTGACTGACCATCGGTTTACTCAGAGGCTCCGCAAGGGGCGAGACATCCCGGGCTATTTGTCTCTACGCCGATAGCCCGAATCGTTACCACCCCCCCCCTGGCTTCAGCGCATTTAATGCTTAACTTTCCCGAACTTCAGCGTATAGACGTCTGGACATGTAGCCATCAACTTATGTAGCATGCTGTTATTCGTCATTTGTAAACGGGAACAACCGAATGTCACAGCAAATAAAAATTCTGGACGGGGGAATGGGGCGTGAACTGGCGCGTATCGGCGCTCCCTTCCGCCAGCCGGAATGGTCTGCGCTTGCACTATATGAAGCACCCGAGCGCGTTCGTGAAGTCCACGACAGCTTTATCGCTGCCGGTGCTGAAGCTATCACCACCAACAGTTACGCGGTTGTTCCGTTCCACATTGGCGACGATCGTTTTGCCCGCGACGGTGCGCGTTTAGCCGCGCTTGCCGGCAAACTGGCCCGCGAGGCGGCCGATGCGGCCGCCAGTCCGGTGCGCGTTGCCGGCAGCCTTCCTCCTGCACTGGGATCTTACCGACCCGATCTGTTCAATCTGGCGCAGGCACAGGCCATTCATCGCGTGCTGGTCGATGCTCAGGCTCCGTGGGTCGATCTCTGGCTGGGGGAAACCATCAGTTCGATTGCGGAAGCCGAATCTATCAACGCCGTGCTTGCCGGCCAGCCGCAGCCGCTGTGGCTTTCATTTACTCTGCAGGACGAACCTGAGTTGTACGATGCTGTCAGCACGCTGCGCTCCGGTGAGAGCGTGAGCGCAGCGGTCACCCGGGCGATTGAGCTTGGCGCAGAGAATGTGTTGTTTAACTGTAGCCATCCGGAGGTGATGTCCTCTGCGGTGAAGCAGGCGGCAGCCGTACGCAAGCAGCTGGGTGCCGACATCGGCATTGGCGTTTACGCGAATGCCTTCGAGCACGGCAGCAACAGCGGTGGTGCCAACGAAGGGCTGAGCGGTATGCGCAAGGATACGCACCCGGAAGGCTACCTGAACTGGGCGCAGGAGTGGGTTGCGGCAGGGGCTACGCTGATCGGCGGTTGCTGCGGTATCGGCCCTGAGCATATCGGACGGCTGGCTTCAGCATTGAAGTCTCCGGGCGATCGCTGACAGATAAAACTAATAAGAAAACAAATTAAAACCAGGACACACAACATGAATCGTCGCGACTTTATCAAAACCACCGGTGCGCTTTCGGTGGCAGCGGCCTGCGCCAGCTGGCCTTTCAGTGCTGCTACGGCAGCAGATGCACCGGCCTCCACGCCGAAAAAGGGCGGCCATCTGATTGTCGGCATGGATAATGCCTCCAGCACCGACCGTCTCGATCCGGCTTTCTGGTTCGAATCCTACATGTATTTCGTTGGCTCCCAGCTGTTTAACTGCCTGGCGGAAGTCGATGAAAACGGCAAGATTGTTCCCTCGCTGGCGGAAAGCTGGGAAACCCGCGACGGTAGCAAAACTTGGATACTTAATATTCGTCAGGGCGTGCAGTTTCACGACGGGCGTACGCTGACGGCGAAAGATGTGATTTATTCGCTTAACCATCATCGCGGTGAAAAAAGCAGCTCGTCGGTGAAGGGCTATCTCGACCCGGTTGTGTCGCTGGAAGCTACCAGCCCTCATCAGGTAACAATCAGGCTGAACGAGCCGAACGTGGAGTTTATTGCCCTGCTCAGCGACGTTCATTTCGCCATCACCGCCGAAAATGAGAATTTTGATAAGGGCATCGGTACCGGCGCCTTTATCCTGGAGAGCTTTAAGCCCGGCGTGCGTACGCTGGTGAAACGCAATCCGAACCACTGGAACCCGGCCCGTGGCCACGTAGACTCCGTGGAAACGCTGGCAATGAATGATTCCACCGCGCGTGTTGCGGCGCTGGCCAGCGGCTCTGCGCATATCATCAACCGCGTAAACCCGCGGATTGTTGACCGCCTGAAGGCGATGCCGAACATCCAGCTGCAGCGCGCGCGTGACAGCCAGATCTTCACGTTCCCGGGGCTGGCAACCGCGGCGCCGTTTAACACGCTTGACGGGCGTCTGGCGCTGAAATATGCCATCGATCGCGAGCAGATTATCAAAACCGTGCTCGGCGGCTACGGCACTGTGGCAAACGATAATCCGATCTTCCCGTCCAGCCCGTACTTTGCGAAAGATATTCCCCAGCGCCCTTACGACCCGGAAAAAGCCAAATATCACTGGCAGAAAACCGGCTTCTCCGGTCCGCTGGTGCTGTCTGTTGCCGAGTCCGGCTTCCCGGGGGCGGTGGATGCCGGACAGCTCTATCAGAACTCAGCCACGCGCGCCGGTATTCCGCTGAAGGTTGAGCGCGTACCGGATGATGCCTTCTGGGATAATGTGTGGATGAAGAAGCCATTTGTTTCTTCTAACTGGTCACTGCGCCCAACGGCGGATGCGCTGCTGTCGCTGGTGTTTACCAGTAACGCACCGTGGAACGAGTCGCAGTGGAAAGAGCCGAAGTTTGACCAGCTGGTCAATGCTGCCCGCGGCGAGCAGGATGAGCAGAAGCGCCGTCAGATCTATCACGACATCCAGGTGATGCTGGTGGAGCAGGGCAGTGAAATTATTCCGCTTTATGCCGACTCGCTGGATGCCAGCAGCAAAAAAATTAATGGTTTTGTCGCTATTCCTGGCTTTACCATGAGCGGCAACCGCGCTGCGGAAAAAGTGTGGTTCGCCTGACGGCCACCCGATTCAGCTCCGAGTTGCAGGATATCTCTTGAGTAATTTGCGTGAATCAAAGGGGAAGGGGCACCTTCCTCTGTTAAAACTAATTGGACTGCGTCTGTTGGCTGGCGTGGTGATGCTGCTGGTGGTGTCGGCGCTGATCTTTATCGGCATCCAGTTACTGCCCGGCAATGCGGCAACCGCCATTCTCGGTCAGACTGCAACGCCGCAGGCAGTTGCGGCGCTCAATGCGCAGTTGGGCCTCGATCAGCCCGCGCTGAGCCGCTATCTGGGCTGGCTGGTTGGGGTGCTGCACGGCGATTTTGGCCACAGCTTTACCAGCCGTGAAGCGATTGCGCCCGTGCTGCTGGACCGGCTGGGCAACACACTGTCGCTGGCCTTTTTCACCGCCATTGTTGCCGTGCCGCTGGCGCTGATGATTGGCTTCCTTTCCGCCCGCTATCAGGGCAGCTGGCTTGATCGTCTGCTGAGCCTGTTTACCCGGGCTGCCGTATCGCTGCCGGAGTTTTTCTCCGGATATCTGCTGATCCTGGTGTTTTCCATCACTCTGTTCTGGCTGCCCAGCAACAGCAGCATCTCCGACGACATGCCGCTTGCTGACAGGCTGTTGGCGATCGCGCTGCCGTGCATGACGCTGATTCTGGCAATCCTTGGCCATATGAGCAACATGACGCGTGCCGCGTTGGTCAGCGTGCAAAATGCCGTATGGGTGGATACCGCGCTGATGAAGGGGCTGTCGCCGTCGGCGATCCTGTTTCGGCACGTGCTGCCGAACGCGTGGGGGCCGATAATTAACGTTATCGTACTGAACCTTGCCTGGCTGATGGTGGGCGTGGTGATTGTTGAGAACGTGTTTGTTTATCCCGGCCTGGGCCAGTACATGGTTGACAGCATCAGCAAGCGTGATATCCCGGTGATTCAGGACTGTGCGCTGCTGCTGGCAGGGATCTATATTCTGCTGAATCTGCTGGCCGATGTCGTTGCGCTGCTGGCGAATCCGCGCCTGCGCCACAGCCGCTAAGCGGCAGGCAGGATTTTTACCCCGAGCGTGTGACAATGCGCGCAAGTGGGGACTGACAAGGAATTAATCTGGATGTTTAGGCTGAAACTTGCGGTGCTGCCCGGTTTAACCGGGCTGGGCCTGTTTATTCTGGTGGCGATATTTGCCCCCTGGCTGTCGCCGTATGCACCGGACCAGGTGGTGGGCAGCGCCTGGTCCGGCGTGACGGCTGAAAACTGGCTGGGGACCGACAATCTGGGGCGGGATCTGCTTTCCCGCCTGATCTGGGGCACCCGCACCTCGCTGAGCGTCAGCGCGGTAGCCACGCTGCTGGCCTTTGCCGTCGGGATTTTCCTCGGTTTCCTGGCCGGTTTCTGCCGTGGCTGGGTCGACCAGCTTATCTCCCGACTGAACGATATTCTGATGGCGATCCCGACGCTGATTTTCGCGCTGGTGGTGCTGGCGATGCTGCCGAAAACGATACCGGTGATCGTGCTGGTGCTGGGTATTCTTGAATCTACCCGCGTACTGCGCGTGGCGCGTTCGCTGGCGGTGGATATTGCGGCCCAGGAATTTATTGAGGTCGCACGGCTGCGCGGTGAACGCCTGAGCTGGGTGCTGTGGCGTGAGATCCTGCCGAATGCGCTGACCACGCTGATCGCGGAGTTTGCCCTGCGCTTTATCTTTATTCTGCTTTTCCTGTCGGCGTTGTCGTTCCTCGGGATGGGTATTCAGCCGCCAACCGCTGACTGGGGCGGGCTGGCGCGTGATAATAAAGATGGCATTCTGTTTGGCGTCTGGGCGGCCCTGATCCCCGGCGCGGCTATCGCGCTACTGGCGATAGCGCTGAACAGCGTTGCCGACTGGCTGTTAAGCCACCACACCCGCAGCTGGCAGGAGTAAGCCATGAGTCAACAACCCCTGTTAAGCGTAGAACAGCTGCGGGTCACCGCCGGTAACGCGGTGCTGGTGCAGGATATCTCCTTCACCCTGAAAAAGGGCGAAGTTCTTGGGCTCATCGGTGAGTCTGGTGCGGGAAAATCCACTATCGGTCAGGCAATCCTGGGGCATTTCCGCTTTGGTATGACCCTTAGCGGCGGCAGGATCCTGTTTGCCGGACGTGAACTGACCGGTCTCTCTGAACGTCAGCTGCGCGACGTACGCGGGGCCAAAATTGCCTACGTGGCGCAGTCTGCCAGCGCGGCGTTCAACCCGGCGAAAAAAATCGGCGAGCAGGTCATTGAAGCGGCCATTCGCCACCGGATAATGAACCGCCAGCAGGCGATAGTGCGTGCAATTGAAATTTTCAGTCAGCTTCAGCTGCCGGAGCCGCAGGCCTTTTTCCACCGCTATCCGCATCAGGTCTCGGGCGGCCAGCTTCAGCGCGCGATGATCGCCATGGCGATTTGTGCCGGTCCTGAGCTGATCATCTTTGATGAACCGACCACCGCGCTGGACGTGACCACCCAGCTGGAGGTGCTGAAAGCTATCCGCGCAGTGATCCGGCTGACCGGCGTGGCTGCGCTCTACATCAGCCACGATCTGGCGGTAGTGGCCCAGATCAGCCAGCGCATTATGGTGCTGCGGCACGGGCGTGAGGTGGAGTGCGGGGAGACCGCCCGGCTGCTGAACGCACCGGAACAGGCCTATACCCGCGATCTGCTGCACAGCCACGGCGAACCGCATCAGCCGCGCAGCACCACACTGCCGCTGCTGACTGCCGAGCAGGTTTCCGTCGATTACCAGGCCAGTCGCGTACTGAACGATGTGTCACTGAGTATTGGTCGTGGCCGCACCCTGGCGCTGATCGGCGAGTCGGGTGCCGGGAAGTCAACGCTGGGCAGGCTGATTTGCGGGCTGGTTGCCCCTGCGCACGGCAGCGTTCGCTTTAACGGCCAGCCGTTGCCTGCGTCGCTGCGTCAGCGATCCCGCCAGCAGCTACAGTCGGTACAGATGATCCATCAGCATCCGGACACCGCCCTGAATCCGAGATTAACCATCGGGGTGCAGATTGCGCGGTCGATGGTTTGCCTGACCTCGTTAACGCCGGTGCAGCGGCAGGTGCGGATCCGCCAGCTGCTGGAAAAGGTTGGTCTGTCGCCGCAGCTGGCGGATCGCTATCCGCACGCGCTGTCCGGCGGTCAGAAGCAGCGCGTCTGTATCGCTCGCGCGCTCGCCGTCGATCCAACGCTGATTGTCTGCGATGAACCGACCTCCGCGCTCGATCCGCTGGTTGGCCGTGAGGTGCTGGCCCTGCTGAAATCGCTACAGGAAGAAACCGGGGTGTCGATGCTGTTTATCACCCATGACCTGCACGTGGTGCAGGCGGTGGCGGATGAGGTGATGGTGCTGCGCCACGGCAGGGTGGTGCGTCAGGGGCGGCTGGATCAGGTGTTCAATGCGCCGCTGGATGAGTATACCGCCCGGCTGCTGCGCGCGGTGCCTGAAATGCGGGTGGGCTGGCTGGAAGAGGCCGAAGGGTAGCCGCGCTCTGCGCTGCCCGTCACCCTCTTCAGCAATATCCGTCCTTTGCGTGCTGGCTCTGTAAGTTACAGGATGCGATATGCCTGATCTAACATCCAGCGCTGCTGTTCGCGGCTGTAGCTGACCAGGGCATTTTTACTGTTGGATCGCGCGAGGATCCATTCCACGTCATCGGTTGACAGCGATGGTGGCTGCTGCCAGAAGCTCAGGCTGGCGTGCTGCATCAACCACTGTTTCATCTGCTCTGCCGGACGTTCGCTCGCCTGCTGGAAGAGTGCAGTGTTCAACGCCTGCATCAGCTCGGCCTGCTGTGGATGCGGGCTCTGGTCAAGCAGGGTGAGAAACGGCAGAAGCAGGCGACCGCAAACTTCACCGTGATGATAATCCTTGATGGCGCCGAGTTCCCCGGCGATGCCGTGGATCACGCCCAGTCCCGCCATGCTGAGACTCTGTCCACCCAGCCATGAAGCGAGCATCATCTGCTCACGCGCGTTGTCCCCTCGCTTACCGCCTTCGGTCAGCTGCGGCCAGCCGCGTACGAAGGCCTGCATGCCGCTGAGGGTGAGCTGGCGGGTAAAGGCATTTCCCCGGGATGACAGATACGCTTCGAACAGATGGGTAAAGGCATCCACCGCGCAGCAGACCAGCACCTGCTCAGGTGCGCCGCGCAGCAGATCGGGATCGAGAATGGCGATCTGCGGAACAAACTCTGGATGGCGAAGCGAGGCTTTAACCTTAATATCGGCTTTATCGGTGATCACTGCATTCTGCGTTACTTCGCTGCCGGTTCCCGCCGTAGTCGGCACGGCAATCAGCGGCAGAGTGGCACCACCGATCGCGGTATCACCCACCTTTTCCAGATAGCGCAGCGTGTTCAGCGGATGCTGGCTCAGCGCGGCCACCGCTTTCGCCGCATCGAGTACGCTGCCGCCGCCGATAGCCACCACGCGCTGGATCGTTCCACGCCAGCGTGCCACCCAGTTGTCTATCTCACCGGGGGAGGCTTCATGGGGAACAATTTCAATTCCCACCAGCAGCGGTTGCAGCTGCGGCCCCAGATTTTCCCAGGCCGCGCTGCGCAGCAGTGAGCGACCGCAGAACAACAGGGTAGGTAAGGGCGTCTGCGTTAACAGACGTGGAAGCTGTTGCAGGCTGCCACTGCCGAAGAAAGTCTGTCGATTAGCGATCAGTTGGCTGGTATTCATAAACGCACCGAGGCCTTAAGGTTACAGCTGGCCGGGGGCCGGACAGCTGAAGGTGATCATCTGGTTTTGCGGCGAATTGATAATACTGAACTGTTGATCTGAAATGCGCTGCGCCAGCCAGCCGTCGCGGGTGACGGCAGAGGGAATGTACCGTTCACGATTGGTGGACTGAAGCGTGCCGCTGTCCAGCGTCAGCCCGGGCAGGGTAACGGAGAACGAGTTAAAACGATCAATAACTAACCCCTGCACGCTTCCCAGCGGCTGCCCTTCAAGGCTTTGACGCTGGCCGTCACATTCCATCCCTTTGTAGCCGGAGGAGCAGGCAGCAAGCAGCAGAACGGTCACGGCAGTCAGCAGCCGTAAAGACCGGGTAGTGGGAAAGCACGGTGGCATCAGTCTGAGACATGAGTACGGCATTACGCATCCTGTCGGTTGTGGGATCCTCAGTATAGCGTGGCAGCAGTTCGGGGCGAAAGCCACCGCGTGCGAAGATAAATTTAGGCTTGCGCTGACAAAAACCGAACACTATTAACAATAATCGGGATCGATTCTGTGATTTTGTTAACAATAGTTCGCAAACGAACTAATGAATGCTACAATATCTGCGATTTTTGTGACGGACATCATATTTATAGCGATTACGACCGCTCTCTTACCGTCATCAAACCCTCCTGTCGGGGCGCTGGGAAAGCAAAATGGCACGGTTATCAGGCAAATTGCGTAAAGGATTGTATACTTTTTGTCGAGTCTGTCCGGCGTTGGCTGTGCATCAGCTCGTCAGGGAAGGCAGGAGCTTATTCCGGACATACCGGTTTCCGCTCATCTGCCGCATTCGATTTGCGGTATGACGATTCGGGTCTGGATTAAGTGTTTATTGGTGCTTGTTAATTCGTCGAATCATTCCAGTGAATAAAAATAAAACGGCTTTACTGCTGCTGACGCCGATGTACTTCATCGCTCCCACCTCCGTCAGCTTTGCGCAAACCTCTGCAACATCCACTCAGGGACAGGAATCTACCCTGATGGTGATCAAACAACGTGATGGTCTTTCTGAACTGGACACCCCGGCCTCGGTCAGCGTGGTGGACGGTGACGATCTTCGCCGCAGTACGGCACAGGTGAACCTGTCGGAAAGTCTCGGCAGCGTGCCGGGCCTGCAAATTCAGAACCGCCAGAACTATGCGCAGGATCTGCAGCTGTCGGTGCGCGGCTTTGGCAGCCGTGCGATGTACGGCGTGCGCGGCGTGCGTATTTACGTGGACGGTATTCCCGCGACCATGCCGGACGGGCAGGGCCAGACCTCAAATATCGATATCAATTCCGTCGGCAAAGTGGAGGTCCTTCGCGGCCCGTATTCTGCGCTGTATGGTAACGCCTCCGGCGGCGTGGTGAATATTGACACCACCAGCGGTAGCCAGCCCACCACGCTGGAAGCGGGCACTTACTTTGGCAGCTATGGCACCTGGCGCAACAGCGTCAAAGCCAGCGGTGCCACCGGCGACGGCACGCAGGCCGGTGACGTGAACTACACTCTTTCCGGCTCCCGTTTTACGACTCATGGATTCCGCGACCACAGCGGTACGCAGAAGAATCTGGGCAACGGCAAACTCGGCGTGCGGCTGGACGATGTCAGTACCCTGACGCTGATGTTTAACAGCGTATCGGTAGATGCCAACGATCCCGGTGGCCTGACGGAGGCCGAATACCAGGCCAACCCGAAACAGTCCCCGCGCGGCGATGCGTTTAACACGCGTAAGAGCCTGGATCAAACCCAGATTGGCCTGCGTTACCAGCGTGAAATGAGCGACAACGACGAACTGACGCTGACCACGTGGCACGGCGAGCGGCACACCACGCAGTATCAGTCTATTCCCTTTAAACCTCAGCAGAACCCAGCCTATCCTGGCGGCGTGATTGTGCTGGAACGCAAGTATCAGGGCATTGATACCCGCTGGAAGCACGATGACATGCTGGGCTCAATGCCGGTATCGCTGATTGCCGGACTGGATTATGAAACCATGACCGAGCGCCGGCAGGGCTTCCAGAACTACAATCTGGTCAACAACGTGCCGCAGTTTGGTGAGAAAGGGGAGCAGCGCCGCAACGAGAAGAACACCATGTGGAATCTCGACCCCTATCTGCAAACCAGCTGGCAGCTCACCCCCGCGTGGACGCTGGATGCCGGTCTGCGCTATAGCACGGTCAGCTTTGATTCTACCGACTACTCTATTACGCGGGGCAATGGCGATGACAGCGGCAGCGCGCGCTATCACAAGCTGCTGCCAATGGGCTCGATTAACTATGCGGTGAGCGACGCGTGGAATTTGTATGCCTCCGCCGGTCGCGGTTTTGAAACGCCAACAATTAATGAGCTCTCCTACCGCTCAACGTCAGGTAAAGAAACCGGCCTGAATCTTGGCCTGAAGCCGGCGACGAGCGATACCTATGAAATCGGCAGTAAAACCCGAATCGGTTACGGCCTGCTCACCGCCGCTGTCTTCCAGACCAATACCGATAATGAGCTGGTGGTGGATGACAGCCAGTTTGGTCGCGCGGTGTACAAAAATGCCGGGGAAACCCGCCGTCGGGGCCTGGAGCTGGGCTTCGATCAGCAGTTTGCCCAGGACTGGCGGATGAAAATGGCGTGGACGCTGCTGGATGCCACCTATCGTAATGAAACCTGTTCGGCCAAAGGCATCTGCACCCCGGCGGGCAATCGTCTGCCGGGTATTGCCCGCAGTATGGGTTATGCCTCGCTGGAGTACGCCCCGGAAAGTGGCTGGCACGCCGGCGCGGACATTCGCTATTTGAGCCGTATTCAGGCCAATGACGCCAATGACGCCCAGGCCCCTTCCTACGCGGTAACCAGCCTGAACACCGGCTATCGCTTTAACTGGAGCCGCTGGTCGCTGGACCTGTTTGGACGCGTGGACAATCTGTTTGACCGTCAGTACGTCGGTTCGGTGATTGTGAATGAAGTTAGTAACCGCTACTTCGAACCGGCCCCCGGGCGTAACTGGGGCGGTGGCGCAACGCTGGCCTATCAGTTCTGATTGTTTGATGCCGGTAGTCTGACGGCAACGGATCCAAAACGGCCCGCTAACGCCACCGGCGGCGGCGGGTCAGAAAACACCGGATGGATAGCGGAATAATAACCGGGTGTTTTTAAAGATTAGGCTTACGCTTAATCGACGACTTTAAATCTTGGTAAGGTTCAAATTATGCAAAGTAAAGCATCAAGGATCCTGATCCTGTTGACGACGATATTTGCCGTACTCAGCGGTCTGTATCTGTTAATTGGCGGTATCTGGTTAGCTAAACTGGGCGGTTCGCTCTACTACATCATTGCCGGTGTGATTCTACTGATCACCGCCTTTTTGCTGTTCCGCCGCCGTGGCGCAGCGCTGCTGCTCTATGCACTGTTCCTGCTCGGCACCACTATCTGGTCGCTGTGGGAAGTGGGATCGGACTTCTGGGCGCTGACTCCGCGTCTGGATGTGACCTTCTTCTTCGGCCTGTGGCTGGTACTGCCGTTTATCTGGCGTGGCCTGAGCAGCAAAGGTGCCTTCCCGCGCACGGCGCTGGCTGGCGTGCTGGTGTTTGTGGTTATCGTGCTGGCTTACTCGGTATTTAACGATCCGCAGGAAGTGAACGGTACCCTGAGCGCCGATCAGGTTGAACAGCCTGCGCCTACCGCTGACGGTATCGCGGCTGGCGACTGGCCTGCCTATGGTCGTACCCAGGGCGGTACCCGTTACTCTCCGCTGAAGCAGATCAACGACAAGAACGTGGGCGAGCTGCAGCAGGCCTGGCACTTCCAGACCGGCGATTTGAGAACCGAGACGGACCCGGGTGAAATCACCAACGAAGCCACGCCGATCAAGATCGGTGATGCCCTTTACCTGTGTACTGCCCACCAGAAGCTGTTTGCGCTGGATGCTGCAACCGGTAAAGAGAAGTGGCGTTTCGATCCCAAAATGAAGACCGACCCGACGTTCCAGCACGTGACCTGTCGCGGTGTGTCTTACTACCAGAGCCCGGAAGTTGCGGCGCTGCCAGCGGGTACCAAGCCTGCGCTGTGCGCACGACGTATTCTGCTGCCGGTGAACGACGGTAGCATGTACGCGCTGGATGCAGAGACCGGTGCGCTGTGTGCTGAATTCGGTGATAACGGCAAGCTGAACCTGCAGAGCAACCTGCCGTACAATAAAGTCGGTAGCTATGAGCCAACTTCGCCACCGATTGTGACGCCAACCACCATCGTGATGGCGGGTGCGGTAACCGATAACTACTCCACCAAAGAACCTTCCGGTGTTATCCGTGGTTTTGACGTCAAGACCGGTAAACTGCTGTGGGCCTTTGATACCGGGGCTAAAGATCCCAACCTGCTGCCGGAAGCGGATCAGCATTACACGCCTAACTCGCCAAACTCCTGGGCACCAGCCGCTTATGATTCTGCGCTGGACCTGGTGTATCTGCCGATTGGCGTATCAACCCCGGACATCTGGGGCGGTCATCGCACCCCGGAAATGGAACGTTTTGCAACTGGTCTGCTGGCGCTGAATGCCACAACCGGCAAGCTGGCCTGGTTCTACCAGACCGTGCATCACGATCTGTGGGATATGGACGTACCGGCGCAGCCAACGCTGGCGGATATTGATGATAAGAACGGCAATAAAGTTCCGGTTATCTATGTTCCGACCAAAACCGGTGACCTGTTCGTACTGGATCGCCGCAACGGCAAACCTGTTGTGCCGGCGCCAGAGATGAAGGTACCGGGTGGCCCGGCGAAGGGTGACCACCTGTCCCCGACCCAGCCTTACTCTGAACTGAGCTTCCGTCCGAAAGCGCATCTGGCCGGTAAGGATATGTGGGGTGCCACCATCTACGATCAGCTGATCTGCCGCGTAATGTTCCATCAGCTGCGTTATGAAGGCCCGTTCACGCCACCATCCGAGCAGGGTACGCTGGTGTTCCCGGGTAACCTGGGCATGTTCGAGTGGGGCGGTATTTCCGTGGACACCGATCGTCAGGTTGCTGTAGCTAACCCAATGGCGCTGCCGTTTGTTTCACGTCTGATTCCGCGTGGTCCGGGTAATCCGATGGAGCCGGATGAGAATGATAAAGGCGGCACCGGCACTGAATCGGGTGTTCAGCCGCAGTACGGCGTGCCGTTCGGCGTGACGCTGAATCCGTTCCTGTCTCCGCTGGGCTTGCCGTGTAAGCAGCCTTCATGGGGCTATATTTCAGCGATTGACCTGAAAACTAACGATATCGTGTGGAAAAAACGTATCGGTACGGTGCGCGACAGCTCGCCAGTTCCGCTGCCGTTTAAAATGGGTATGCCAATGCTGGGCGGCCCGGTTTCTACCGCCGGTAACGTATTCTTCATCGCAGCGACTGCGGATAACTACCTGCGTGCGTTCAACGTCTCTAACGGCGAGCAGCTTTGGCAGGCACGTCTGCCAGCAGGCGGTCAGGCTACGCCAATGACCTATGAAATGAACGGTAAACAGTACGTGGTAATTGTGGCCGGTGGTCACGGTTCCTTCGGTACGAAGATGGGCGATCATGTGATTGCTTATGCTTTACCGGACAGTCAGTAAGCGTCACTGTGTTTTGAGGCAAGCCTGAGGGCTCGCTGTTGAAAACAGAGAGGCGGCCGTGTTACGGCCGCCTTTTTTTCAAATGTCCGGCAAGGCCTTCAGCTGCGCAATCTGCTCACGCCAGCGCGCTATCGCCGCCGCCTCATCTTTCAGAGTGAACGTCACGCCGCGGGTCACCGTCGCGTAAGGTGCACGGTGAATCACTACCTGCTGCACGGCCGCATCGAATACGGTCAGCGCAAGCTCGGTGATCGTCTCCTCACGTTTCTGCGCCAGCGCCTGAATCTCAATCACGGCACCGTCATCTACCAGCGCCAGGGTCATCTTACCGTCGCGGATCAGATTGGCGGTGGTGGTGGAACCAGGCCAGATGGCAAACCGCAGCTGCCGGGAAGACAGGGCAATAATCTCTCCTACGCTGAGCTGCGCCGCATAAGGCCAGCCGTTCTGACCCACGCTGGACAGGCGAATAGCCTGGTGCAGGTGGCTGACTGGCAATGAACCCTCAAGCAGGGCCAGCAGCGAGGTGGGTAAAAAGTTTTCGCTCATTATCACTCCTTGTAAAATATTCAGCATCAGCGTGCTGCCGGTAAAAACGAAACATCATCGCTATTTGGCCAGCATTTTTCCGCGGACAATCACCTTACCCGGCTTGATATCACTCTCGGTGGCACGGCGAATGGCCAGATTGATTACCTGCCAGGCCATCTCATGCAGATCGTGCGAGATACACGGGAAATGAAAACCGTAAATCGCCGCGTGTGATACCTCGTCAATGCTGAACAGCGACACATCCCTCATGGGCTGCAGCTGATGATCGATACAGGACTTAACGATCCCAAGAGAGATCTGATTGTTACAGCCAACAAAGAAGTCCGGTGGCGGATTGTTGCTCAGATAGTCACTGATAATACTGGCGGCGATATCCATGTAAAAATCGGCATACAGCACCTCAAAGCTGGCGACTTTTCCCGCCAGCGCCGCACTCAGCCCGGTCACGCGTTCGCGCGCGACGTTAGAATCTTCCGGCCCGGAGACTACCACCACCCGCTGCGCTTTTTGATCGAGCAAATAACGGCCTGCCTGCAGTCCGCAGTCCAGGTTATCGATATACACACCGCTGCACGAACTGATATCCAGCTCGCGATCCACCAGAATGACCGGGATATTTAACGCTTCCAGCTGCGCCATGTACGCCGGTTGATAGTTGCGGTCCGACGAGATCACCGACAGCACAATCGCATCAACGTTATACCCAATCAGCTTATCAATGATGCGGTTTTCATGCTCCTGCGACTCCCGCGAATCGAAAATCAGCGTGTCATACCCCGCTTTTTCCGCTTCCAGCGTCATCAGACGGGTCAGTCCACCGAAAAACGGGTTGCCCATATCGGGATTCACAATACCGATGGTTTTACTGTCGCGCGCTCGCAAATTACGTGCTGCCGTATTGACCACGTATCCCATCCCTGCGGCGGTTTCCAGCACCCGTTTAAGCGTTTCAGGATGCACCTTTTCCGGGTGAGAAAAAGCCCGCGACACGGTAATTTTACTGACGTTTGCTTGTGCGGCCACGCTCGACAGCGTGGCCTTCATTTTCCGGCCTGGCGGCAATTTGTGCTCCTGATTCTTTAAGTATCATTTTGTACCATTGTCGTATCATGACAGATTGCCAGACCTGATGCGAGTCAAACCTCAGGCTCGCCTATCCCATGCGGTTTACCCGGGGGTCAGTAAAGACATCCAGATCGTCGCGGCTTTGCGAAGAGAATTCGGAGACGACTGCACCCTGCTCACCCGCCTGGAACCAGTGACGGGTATTGGGAGCGATAGTGTACTGTTCACCGGGACGCAGCAAAATGTAATTTCTGGCGGTGTACCACTGTTCCGCGCCTGTCGGCGGCTGGCCGACACCCGCCGAAGAAGGCAGGTTCTCATCATCAACAAATAACCACACCTCACCCCAGCGACAGCGGAACGTCTCCTGCTTGCCCGGCGTGCCTGCAAACGGCGGATGCAGATGCTCAGGACAGGTCTGACGCGGAAACAGCACCAGTTCCTTAGCGCAGTACCGTGGCGTGTTTATGTAGGTCAGTAGCTGCAGGCCGGAAACCGGGTAGTCCGCCAGCCCGAAGGTGGCAATTTCAATTTGCTGCTGCTCGGTCTCATTAAGCAGGATGGCGGCCTTTTGCAGGTAGTAGCGGGTCTGTTCAACGGCCTGCTGACGCGTGCTCATGATATTCCTCCGGAGATAAATGTTGGTATCGTTATCATTACTAAGCTGGGCTTTAAATCGATTTTTTTATCTTAATAGCGCCATTATCCGCCTCTGAATGGCGTTCATGTCAGCTAAAAGCTAAAAATTTAACCGTAGTCACACATTTTTAACCCGGGATCCGATATTGTCGCTGTCATATTAATGTTATCGATACCATTTTGATATCACCAGGAGCCGGATATGAAAGCGTTAGTCCTTGCCGAAGCAGGAAAAATAGCCATTGAAGATCGTCAGTTTGATGAGCTGATGGGTGACACTGATGTTGAGATCAAGATCCACTCCGTCGGCATCTGCGGTAGCGATGTGCACTATTATCAACACGGTCGAATTGGTCCGTTCGTCGTAAAAGCGCCGATGGTGCTGGGGCATGAAGCTTCAGGCGTCGTGCTGGCGGTTGGCAAAGGGGTAAGGCATTTACAGCCAGGCGATCGGGTATGTATGGAGCCCGGTATTCCGGATATGCAGTCGGCGCAGTCGCGCGCCGGGATCTATAACCTTGACCCGGCGGTGCGCTTCTGGGCAACGCCGCCCGTTCACGGCTGCCTGCGTGAAACCGTGATTCACCCTGCGGCATTTACCTTCAAGCTGCCGGATAACGTCAGTTTTGCCGAGGGAGCCATGGTGGAGCCGCTGGCCATCGGTATGCATGCCGCGACCAAAGCGGCGATCAAGCCGGGTGATATCGCGCTGGTGATCGGTGCCGGTCCTATCGGCGTGGTGACTGCACTGGCGGCGCTGGCTGGCGGCTGCTCAGACGTGATTATCTGCGATCTGTTTGATGAGAAACTGCAGGTGGCGGCAAACTATACAGGATTGCATGCGGTAAACAGCAAAAGTGGAGATCTGGCGGCCACCGTCGCGCGCTTGACCAGCGGCAACGGGGTTGACGTGGTGTTTGAGTGCAGCGGCGCGAAACCGGCGATTGCGGGGATCGGTGAACATATCGCACCGGGTGGCACAGCGGTGCTGGTGGGGATGCCGATCGACGCCGCGCCGGTGGATATCGTGGCGGCTCAGGCCAAAGAAGTCACCTTCAAAACCATTTTCCGCTACGCCAATATGTATCCGCGTACCCTGCGTTTGCTGAGCTCCGGCAAGCTGCGCGTCCAGCCGCTTATTTCACAGACTTACAAGTTCGTCGACAGCGTGGCGGCGTTTGAACGGGCGGCGGCGGGTAATCCGGGCGACATCAAAATCATGCTGGAAATGGAGTAATTCATGGCGCTGTATGCGGGCATTGACTGCGGTACCCAGGGTACCAAGGTGGTGATTGTTGATGACCAGAGCGGAACACTCCTCGGCAGCGGTAGCGCATCACATCCGCTGATCAGTGATTCAACAGGACGGCGCGAGCAGCAGGTGGAGTGGTGGATCGCGGCGCTGATCGCCGCATTTAAGCAGGCAACGGCGGCGGCAGGTGTGGATCCGCAGCAGATCGCCGCAATGGCGGTTTCTGGTCAGCAGCACGGTTTCGTGGCGCTGGATGAGGCCGGAGAAGTGCTGCACGCGGTCAAGTTGTGGTGCGATACCAGTACCGCCGATGAAAATGCCTGGCTGCTGGAACAGCTGGGGGGTGAGCAGGGATCGCTTGAGCAGCTTGGCCTGACGGTGGCAACCGGCTACACCGCGTCAAAAATCATCTGGTTTAAGCGGCAGCATCCTGAACTGTGGCAGCGCCTGGCAAAAGTACTGTTGCCGCACGATTATCTCAACTTCTGGCTGACCGGCGAGTACCGCGCCGAGTATGGCGATGCCTCCGGCAGCGGCCTGTTTGATGTGCGCCAGCGCTGCTGGGATCGCCGTACGGTGGAAATGATCGACGACAGTGGCCGTTTGTGGAACGCGCTCCCACCGCTGATCCCGGCGGAACGCCCGGTGGGGCCGGTATGCCAGCGGGCGATTGACGCGCTGGGCCTGCGTTCGGGAACGCTGGTGGCCAGCGGCGGCGGTGACAACATGATGGCGGCTATCGGCACCGGCAATATTCAGCCAGGGATCCTGACCATGAGCCTTGGTACCTCCGGCACGCTGTTTGCCTGTGCGGACCGCCCGGTTGTGGCCGACTCCGCGACGATCGCCGGATTCTGCTCCAGCACCAATGGCTGGCTGCCGTTGATTTGTACCATGAACGTCACCTCGGCTACCACCACGGTGCAGCATCTGCTGAATCAGGATCTGGCATCGTTTAATCAGGCGCTGGAGGAGGCCGAACCGGGTGCAGGCGGCATGCTGCTGCTGCCGTTCTTCAATGGTGAACGAGTACCGGCGCTGCCGGGGGCGAAGGCCAGCCTGCACAATCTGGACAGCGACAATCTGACCCCGGCCAACCTCTGCCTGGCCGTGGTGGAAGGGGCGACCTACGGCCTGCGTTTCGGGCTGGATCTGTTTCGCCAGCAGGGAGTGCCGGTCAGTGAGATCCGTCTGACCGGCGGCGGGGCGAACAGCCCCCGCTGGCGACAGATCGTGGCCGACGTGATGGACTGCCCGGTGGTTTGCCTGCGTGAGAAAGAGAGTGCGGCGCTGGGGGCGGCGATTCAGGCCATCTGGTGCCACCGCTTGCACAGCGACGGCGAAACCTCGCCGGGGAGACTGCTTGCCGAACTCAGCCAGCAGTTTGTGCTGCTGGACGAGAGCAGCCGTGCAGTACCGGATGCCGATCGCGCGCGTCGCTATGCGGAACTTTACCAGGGCTATCTGCATTTACTGCACAAAGAGTATGAGGTGAGCTTATGAATCAGTCAGCCGGAGGAGAGCAGTCCGCTTATCTGCTGGAGGTCAGCGGCGTAAAGAAAAGCTTTGGCCCGGTAGTGGCGCTCAGAAATGCCGAATTTTGTCTGCGGCGGGGATCGATTCACGCGCTGTGTGGCGGTAACGGGGCGGGTAAATCGACGTTTCTCAGCATTCTGATGGGATTTGTTCAGCCCGACAGCGGTGACATCTTTATCAACGGTCAGCGCTGCGCCTTCTCCCACCCGAAAGAGGCGCTGGCGGCAGGTATTGCCATCGTCCAGCAGGAATTAAGCACGATTGCCGACCTGACGGTGGCGGAAAATATCTGGCTGGGACGCGAGCCGCGTCGTTGTGGCTTTGTGGATTTCCGGCGGATGAATCAGCAGACCGCCGACCTGCTGGCCGATCTGCATTTTACGCTGTCGCCGACCGAGAAAATGCGTAATCTCAGCGTGGCGGAGCAGCAGCTGGTGGAGATCGCCAAGGCGCTGTCGCATGCCAACGCCGATATCATCATTATGGATGAACCCACCTCGGCGATTGGCGAAGAGGACGTGCAGAAGATTTTTCAGGCAATCACCCGGCTGGCGCAAAAGGGCAAGGGGATTATCTACGTCTCACACCGGCTGGCGGAAATTTTCCAGATTGCGGACAGTTACACCATCTTCCGTGACGGCAGCTATATCCAGGAAGGTTTGCTGAGTGACATCACCCGCGAGCAGCTGATCGAGCATATTATCGGCGGCGAGTTTGAAAATGAATTCGCCAAGTTCAATCGTCCCGGTGATGACGTGTTGATGCAGGTCAACAACCTGAGCTGGGGGAAGAAGGTCAGGGACATCAGCCTGACGCTGAAGCGCGGCGAAATTCTCGGTATTTATGGCCTGGTCGGTTCGGGGCGCAGTGAGTTTCTCGATCTGATATTTGGTATTCGTCATGCTGACAGCGGAACGGTGCAGCTGGGTGGAAAAACCCTGGCCCGCCATTCGCCGAAAGCGTCGATCGCCAGCGGTATTGCCTATGTCACTGAAGATCGGAAAGAGACGGGCCTGGTACTGTGCCGTTCGGTGAATGAAAATATCAATATCGCCTCGTTCCGGGATATCAGCCGGGGAGGATTTATCAGCGACCGCCGCGAACGGCAGCGTACCCGCGACATGATCCAGCGCTTTAATGTGAAAACCCCGGACGGTGAGCAGCGGGTGGGCAATCTCAGCGGCGGCAACCAACAGAAAGTGGTTCTGGGGCGTTGGGCGCTGCTCGATCCGCAGGTGATGCTGCTGGATGAGCCGACGCGCGGCATTGATGTCGGTGCAAAAAAAGAGATTTACCGCTTTATGTCAGAATTTGCCCTGAAGGATCGCGGAATTATTATGGTTTCATCCGAACTGTCGGAAATTATCGGCATGAGCGATCGCATCCTGGTATTTAAAGACGGTTCGCTGGCCGGGGAATTATCGGCTGACAGCGTCACTCAGGCGGAATTAATGAAGCTGGCGGTGTAAATCCGCTGTAATTATCTGTCAGAACTCAGTGAAAAATCATCCTGCGCACGCTGAATTCTGCCCGGCTTATAAGAGATAAAATGATGAACTCTACCCATTCACTGACACCCGGGTTGGCTTTGTTCGCCCGCAATAAGCGTCACCTGCATAAATACGGCATTATTATCGCGTTCTTTGTGCTTTGCCTGATCGTTACTGTCATTGGCGAAGTCCAGGTTGCTAACGGCGCCTGGAGCAGTAATTACTTCCTCAGCAATGAAAATATGCTGATCGTTCTGCGCCAGATTTCGATTAACGGCATTCTGGCGATCGGCATGACTTTTGTCATTATTACCGCCGGTGTGGATCTGTCGGTGGGGTCGGTGCTGGCGCTGAGCGGCATCGTTGCCGCGCGCTTTGCCACCACCAACAGCGGGCTGGCGATAGGGGATACCGCCCATGCGGTGCTGATGCCGCTGATTATCGCTCTGGGTATCGGGATTGTCTGTGGCCTGCTGAACGGGACTATTCTGGCGCGCTATCGCCTGCAACCGTTTATTGTCACCATGGGCATGCTGTCGGCGGCGCGTGGCCTGGCGCTGCTGACTACCGACGGTAATCCGGTATCCCAGCTCAATGCGGATTTCCGCTGGCTGGGCAACGGCTATGTTGTGGGGATCCCGGTGCCGGTGATCCTGTTCGTGGTGCTGTTTGCCCTGGCCTGGATAGTGCTGAATAAAACCCTGTTTGGCCGCTACGTCTACGCGGTGGGCGGCAACCAGAAAAGCGCCCGCACGTCAGGCATCAGCGTGGTGAAAATCAAGGTACTGGTTTATACCCTGTGCGGCGCACTGGCCGGCATTGCCGGACTGATTCTTACCGCCCGTACCGGCTCCGCACAAACCAACGCCGGAGCGGCCTACGAGCTGGATGCCATCGCTGCCGTGGTGATTGGCGGTACCAGTATGGCCGGTGGCGTCGGGACGCTGGTTGGCACGCTGTTTGGAATTTTAATTATTGGCGTAATGAATAACGGCCTGGATTTGCTCGGCGTGCAGTCGTATTACCAGCAGATTATTAAAGGTGCATTAATTGTGGTTGCCGTACTGCTCGACCCATCACGTAAACAACAGCGCGATTAATGAAGTGATGGCCCGTTAAATAAACAGCCTGTCAAACAGGCGAGTATCCTACAAAACCAGGAGTTAAAATGCCTAAGATGACCCAAATTGCCCTGCTGACCTCCGGCCTGTTAATCGGCAGTATCGCCGCTCACGCCGCACCGGTAAAAATTGCCGTGCTGATGTACGGTATGAAAGCGGAATTTGTCCAGCTGATGGAAAAGGCCGGTAAAGAACATCCGGCGGTGAAAAGCGGCGATGTGCAGTTAACCGTTTACGATGGCCGTTATGATCCCATGGTGCAGAACAACCAGGCGGAAACCGCCATTCAGACCCACACCGACGCCATTATTATCAACCCAATGGACTATGAAGCAAATATCGATGTGGTCACCATGGCGAATGAAGCAAAAATTCCGGTGGTGGTGACTAATGCCCGCCTGAATACCGACAAAATGACCGCTGAAGTGGTCTCCGATGATGTGCTGGGCGGCTATCTGGAAGCCAAAGCGGTACTGAAAAAGATGAACTGCAAGGGCAACGTGGTGATTATCGAGGGTCCGAAGGGCGGCAGCGGCGAGATCCAGCGCGGGCAGGGCAACGATAAAGCCATCGCTGAGTGCGGCGCGGGTAACGTGAAGGTGCTGGAGCGTAAAACCGCGAACTGGTCACGCGCCGAGTCACTGCCGCTGATGGAAAACTGGCTACAGAAACATCGTGGTCAGATCAATGGCGTGATTGCGCAAAACGACGAGATGGCGCTGGGGGCGATTGAGGCTATCAAGGGTGCCAATCTGAACGTCAGGGACTTCGCGATTGCCGGTGTGGACGGCGTTTCCGACGCGATCCGCGCGGTGCAGGCGGGAGAAATGGTGTCGATCCTGCAGGATGCCCATGCGCAGATGCAGGGATCGATCGACGTGGCGCTGCGTGCGGTGAAGGGCGACAGCTATCAGCCGCAGTCAACCATCTGGAAGCAGTATGAGGGCAAGATGGCCTGGGATGACGGTAAGTCAAAACGCTACTCAGTACCCTGGACTGAAGTCACTCCGGAGAACGCCACCCGGCTGTTGGACGCGCGTCAGTAATCCGCCGCAGGGTCGCCCGATGTAGGGGGGCCCTGTCTCTCCGTTTGTCTCAGCTGCAATACTTACCCATGTTTTGTGACAAAATTATGAAGTTTATTTTATAGTTAGGTCTTATCCTGAAAAGTTTCACTTGTCGCGCCCTCTGAAGATAAACGGCACGACAACCAATCTGATTTAATTTCCCGCCTGACAGATGTTCTTAATCTTCCCCTAAGATAATTCATTTATGCTTTGTGTATAGTCGAAGGATTAAGATAATCCAATATTTCTTAGTGAGTTATGTTCGCGGTCTGTTTTCGTGGCTGGCGGGGATTTTTCTCCCTGGCGCTTTCACGGATCCATCACAACGGGTTGTCCATTTTTCCCGAGGTGCGATTTTTGACGCCCTCTGGTTAATTTCTGCTAGTTTATTGGTGATAACTGTTTAGAGAGATTAATCAATGTTGGAGTTTTTACCCTTTTCCCGCCCGGCCATGGGCAATGAGGAACTTGAAGCGCTGGCCGAGGTTTTGCGTTCAGGTTGGATCACCACCGGTCCTAAAAATCAGCAGCTTGAGCAGGCATTCTGTCAGTTAACGGGTAACAGCCATGCGATTGCCGTCAGTTCAGCAACCGCCGGGATGCACGTCACGCTGATGGCGCTGGGTATTCAGGCAGGCGATGAAGTGATTACCCCGTCAATGACCTGGGTATCAACGCTGAATATGATCGCGCTGCTGGGAGCCACGCCGGTGATGATCGACATCGATCGCGATACGCTGATGGTGACGCCAGAGCTGATCGAAGCGGCAATCACCCCGCGAACCAAAGCGATTATTCCCGTTCACTATGCCGGTGCACCGGCCGATATCGATGCGATTCACGCGCTGGGCAAGCGCTACGGTATTCCGGTGATCGACGATGCCGCCCATGCTGCCGGCACCTTTTATCAGGGGCGGCATGTCGGGGCGGCGGGAACGGCTATTTTTTCCTTTCACGCCATTAAAAATATGAGCTGTGCCGAGGGCGGAATAGTGGTCACCGACGATGCGGCGCTGGCTGACCGCGTGCGCAGCCTGAAGTTTCATGGGCTTGGCGTCGATGCCTACGATCGCCAGACTCATGGACGTGCGCCACAGGCGGAAGTCATAACGCCCGGTTACAAATACAATCTTGCCGATCTCAATGCTGCCATTGCTCTGGTACAGCTAAATAAGCTGGCGCAGCATAATGCCCGGCGTGAGCAGATTGCTCACCGCTATCTCAGCGCGCTCGCCGATACGCCGTTCCTGCCGCTGAAACTGCCCGGGTGGCCGCATCATCACGCCTGGCACCTGTTTATTCTGCGTATCGATCCGCAGACCTGCGGTTTCAGCCGCGATGAGCTGATGCAGCAGCTGAAGGACCAGGGTATCGGAACCGGGCTGCATTTCCGTGCCGCCCATACGCAGAAATATTATCGCGAACGCTTCCCCGGCCTGACGCTTCCCAATACGGAGTGGAATTCCGCGCGCATTTGTTCCATTCCACTGTTCCCGACGATGACCGATGGCGATGTCGATCGCGTTGTCGGTGCACTGCGTCAGCTTGCAGGTAAATAAGATGACAGACCAAACGATTAATAAGGTGTCGGTGGTAATTCCCGTTTACAACGAGCAGGAAAGCCTTAACGAGCTGATCCGCCGGACGCGGGCCGCCTGCGACTCCCTGACGGTAGATTATGAAATCCTGCTGGTGGATGACGGCAGCAGCGACAGCTCGGCGGAGATGCTGACCGCCGCCGCTGAAAGGCCGGGCAGCAACGTGATGGCGGTGCTGCTAAACCGTAACTACGGGCAGCACTCGGCGATCATGGCCGGATTCAGCCACGTCTCCGGCGATCTGATTATCACGCTCGACGCGGATTTACAAAACCCACCGGAGGAAATTCCCCGGCTGGTGGCGGTGGCGATGGAGGGCTATGACGTGGTGGGTACCGTGCGTCAGAACCGCCAGGACAGCTGGTTCCGCAAATTCGCCTCGCAGATGATTAACCGCCTGATCCAGCGTACCACCGGCAAGGCGATGGGGGATTACGGCTGCATGCTGCGCGCCTATCGTCGCCATATCATCGATGCAATGCTGCACTGCCACGAGCGCAGCACCTTTATCCCGATCCTTGCCAATACCTTTGCCCGTCGGGCAACGGAGATCCCGGTGATGCACGCCGAGCGGGAATTCGGTGATTCAAAATACAGCTTTATGCGGCTGATCAACCTGATGTACGACCTGGTGACCTGTCTGACTACCACGCCGCTACGGCTGCTCAGCGTGTTTGGCAGCATCATCGCGCTGTCGGGATTTGCCATTGCCGTCCTGCTGGTGGCGATGCGACTGTTCCTCGGGCCGGAATGGTCGGCGGAAGGGGTGTTTATGCTGTTTGCCGTGCTGTTTATTTTTGTCGGTGCGCAGTTTATTGGTATGGGCCTGCTGGGTGAGTACATCGGACGGATTTACAACGATGTTCGCGCTCGTCCTCGCTATTTTATTCAGCGCGTTGTCAGTCACAACGCCGATTCCACACGGGATAATCCATGATGAAAGCAGTGGTTTTTGCCTACCATGATATTGGCTGTACGGGTATCCGTGCGCTACACACGGCAGGATTCGAGATTGAGGCGATTTTCACCCATGCGGACAACGCCGCTGAAAATCAGTTCTACGCTTCCGTTGCCCGCACGGCGGCAGAGCTGGGCGTGCCGGTCTTCGCTCCGGAGGATGTAAACCACCCGCTGTGGGTTGAGCGCATTAAAGCCATGGCACCGCAGGTGATTTTTTCCTTCCACTATCGTCAGATGCTGAGTGACGCGATCCTGAACAGCGCCAGCGAAGGGGCATTTAATCTGCACGCTTCGCTGCTGCCTCGCTACCGTGGCCGTGCACCGCTGAACTGGGTGCTGGTCAACGGTGAAGAGGAAACCGGCGTCACGCTGCACCGGATGGTGAAGCGCGCTGATGCCGGGGCGATCGTGGCCCAGCAGCGGGTGGCTATCGACCCGCAGGACAATGCACTAACGCTGCATCGCAAGCTGAATAGCGCCAGTGGCGAACTGCTGACCGCCAGCCTGTCCGGTATCTTAAGCGGTGATTTTCCACAGTACGAGCAGGATGAAAGCCAGGCCAGCTATGTTGGGCGTCGTACCCCGGAAGACGGTCGGATTGACTGGACTCAGCCTGCGCATTGCCTTCACAACCTGGTGCGTGCCGTGACCGATCCCTGGCCGGGCGCGTTCAGCTTTGTGGGTTCCGGCAAGTTTATTATCTGGCAGTCAGCGGTCAGGTCCGATTTCCCGGCGGCGAAACCGGGCACCGTGCTGTCGGTGAGTCCGCTGGTGGTGGCCTGCGGAGAGGGGGCGCTGGAGATCGTCACCGGCCAGGGCGAAAGCGGTGTCTATATGCAGGGGCGGCAGCTGGCGCAGACGCTGGGGCTGGTCAGCGGGGCGATTTTGCACAATCAGCCGGTCTCGGCGATCAAACGGCTGACCCGCGTACTGATCCTCGGCGTGAACGGTTTTATCGGCAACCATCTAACCGAACGTCTGCTGCAGGATGAGAACTTTGAGATTTACGGCCTGGATATTGGTTCTGACGCTATCAGCCGCTTTGTCGGACATCCGCGCTTCCACTTTGTGGAGGGGGATATCAGCATCCACTCGGAGTGGATTGAATACCATATTAAAAAATGTGATGTGGTGCTGCCGCTGGTGGCGATAGCCACACCGATTGAATATACCCGCAATCCGCTGCGCGTTTTTGAGCTGGATTTTGAAGAGAATCTGAAGATTATTCGCGACTGCGTGAAGTACCAGAAGCGCATCATCTTCCCGTCCACGTCTGAAGTGTACGGTATGTGCACTGACGACACCTTTGATGAAGACCACTCAAATCTGGTGGTCGGGCCGATTAACAAACAGCGCTGGATCTACTCGGTCTCCAAGCAGCTGCTTGACCGGGTGATCTGGGCCTACGGTGAAAAAGAAGGTCTGCGCTTTACCCTGTTCCGTCCGTTTAACTGGATGGGGCCGCGACTGGATAACCTTAACGCTGCCCGTATCGGCAGTTCGCGGGCGATTACCCAGCTGATCCTTAATCTCGTAGAAGGTTCGCCGATAAAACTGATCGATGGTGGACGGCAGAAACGCTGCTTTACCGATATTCGTGACGGTATTGAAGCGCTGTTTTTGATTATCGAAAACAAGCAGCAGAACTGTGACGGGCAGATTATCAATATCGGCAATCCGGAAAATGAAGCCAGTATCAAACAGCTGGCGGAGCAGCTGCTGGCGAGCTTCGATCGTCATCCGCTGCGCCATCGCTTCCCGCCGTTTGCCGGATTCCGTGAGGTGGAAAGCAGCAGCTACTACGGAAAGGGCTATCAGGATGTTGAGCACCGCAAGCCGTCGATCCGAAATGCGAAACGGCTGATCGGCTGGCAGCCGGTGGTGCAGATGAATCACACCATCGATGCCACGCTCGATTTCTTCCTGAATTCGGTCGAGGCCGGAGAATCAGCTGAATGATCAATGTGGGTCTGCGTATTGATGTTGATACCTGGCGAGGTACCCGTGACGGGGTGCCTCGTCTGCTGGAAATTTTGCAGCGACAGCAGACACAGGCGAGCTTTTTCTTCAGCGTTGGGCCGGACAATATGGGGCGCCACCTGTGGCGACTGCTGAAACCGCGTTTTCTGTGGAAGATGCTGCGCTCCAGCGCGGCATCGCTCTACGGCTGGGATATTCTGCTGGCGGGCACCGCGTGGCCGGGGCGTCGTATTGGCGACGGCCATGCGGAGGTCATTCGCGCGGCGGCAGAGCAGCATGAAATCGGGCTGCATGCCTGGGACCATTTTGCCTGGCAAACCTGGGCAGGCGTCTGGCCGAAGGAAAAACTGCATGCGGAGATCGAACGCGGTGCCCGCGCGCTGGCGGACATCCTCGGCAGGCCGGTAAACTGCTCCGCATGCAGTTTTTCCTTCGAGATCGG
>CAJYIY010000050.1 GCA_913775305.1 uncultured Erwinia sp.
AACTTCTTTTTGAGAAGTTTTTTCCGGCGGTTCAGACAACTTCCTGAACCTCCTGAGTGGCTGACTTGTCAGTCGCTGTGCCGTCTCAGTGGTTGCGCATTATAGGGAGTTCTCGACCGCTGACAAGGGCTAAATTGCGATAATTTTATCGTTTGCTGCATTCCACAGCAAAACCCCTCCTTATACCTGCTTATACACAAACTTATCCACATTCTTTAATCAATGATAATTTTGACGAGCAACGCGCAAACGTTTTCGCTACAATGCCCGCGCGTAATGGAAGCCCCTTTCAGGGGCGTTACCTGAAACTTATCTTCCTCTATATAGAGAGAAGAGTGAGACTAAGCTTCATATAACGCTCTTTATATGCGATCCAAAGCCAAGGGATAAAACCACCATGCAACAACGTCGTCCTGTACGCCGCGCGCTGCTCAGCGTGTCTGACAAAGCCGGTATCCTCGAATTCGCTCAGGCGCTTTCTCAACGTGGCGTCGAGCTGCTCTCCACAGGCGGTACCGCCCGCCTGCTCGCCGACGCGGGCCTGCCCGTGACTGAAGTCTCTGACTACACCGGTTTCCCGGAAATGATGGATGGACGCGTCAAAACGCTGCACCCCAAAGTGCATGGTGGTATTTTAGGACGCCGCGGTCAGGATGATGCCATTATGTCCGAGCACAGCATCGCTCCGATCGATATGGTCGTCGTTAACCTTTATCCGTTTGCCCAGACCGTCGCCCGCGAAGGCTGTTCGCTGGAAGACGCGGTGGAGAATATCGATATCGGAGGCCCAACCATGGTGCGCTCTGCAGCCAAGAACCACAAAGATGTGGCTATCGTAGTCAAGAGCAGCGACTATCAGGCTATCGTGGCCGAACTGGATGCGAATGATAATTCATTGACGCTCGAAACCCGTTTCGATCTGGCGATCAAAGCATTCGAACACACCGCCGCCTACGACAGCATGATTGCCAACTACTTTGGTAGCCTGGTTCCTGCCTACCATGGTGAGACCACTGCGCCTTCTGGCCGCTTCCCACGGACTCTGAACCTGAACTTTATTAAGAAGCAGGATATGCGCTACGGTGAAAACAGCCACCAGGATGCCGCCTTCTATATAGAAGAGAATGTATCAGAAGCCTCGGTTGCCACTGCACAGCAGGTTCAGGGTAAAGCGCTTTCTTACAACAACATCGCCGACACCGACGCGGCGCTGGAGTGCGTGAAAGAGTTTGATCAGCCAGCCTGCGTTATCGTCAAGCACGCCAACCCGTGCGGCGTGGCCGTAGGTGGCTCTATCCTTGATGCCTACGAACGCGCATATAAAACCGACCCCACTTCCGCTTTCGGCGGGATCATCGCTTTCAACCGCGAGCTGGATGAAGCGACGGCTCAGGCCATCATCAGCCGCCAGTTCGTTGAAGTGATCATTGCACCATCAGCCAGCGAATCCGCATTGAAAGTGACTGCCGCGAAGCAAAACGTTCGCGTACTGACCTGCGGGCAGTGGCAGCAGCGCCAGAACGGCCTGGACTTCAAGCGCGTGAACGGTGGCCTGCTGGTACAGGATCGCGATCTCGGTATGGTGACTGAGAGCCAGCTACGCGTGGTCAGTCAGCGCCAGCCGAGCGAGCAAGAGTTACGTGATGCCCTGTTCTGCTGGAAAGTGGCAAAATTCGTGAAATCCAATGCCATCGTCTATGCCCGTGACAATATGACGATTGGAATAGGTGCAGGCCAGATGAGCCGCGTTTATTCCGCCAAAATTGCCGGTATCAAAGCCGCCGATGAAGGTCTGGACGTCAAAGGTTCAGCTATGGCCTCTGATGCTTTCTTCCCGTTCCGTGATGGTATCGATGCCGCCGCAGAAGTGGGTATCACCTGTGTGATCCAGCCGGGGGGCTCCATCCGTGATGATGAAGTGATTGCCGCCGCTGACGAACATGGCATTGCGATGATCTTTACCGACATGCGTCATTTCCGCCATTAATTACGGAGTCTCAAATGAAAATTTTGGTTATTGGTAACGGCGGTCGTGAACATGCGCTTGCCTGGAAAGCCGCTCAGTCACCGCTGGCGGATACCGTATTTGTTGCGCCAGGCAACGCCGGTACCGCACTGGAGCCCGCACTACAGAACGTGGCTATCAGTCCAACCGATATTCAGGGCCTGCTGAATTTTGCTCTGAATGAGAAAATCGACCTGACCATCGTCGGCCCGGAAGCGCCGCTGGTGAAAGGCGTGGTGGATACGTTCCGCGCAGCCGGTCTGAAAATCTTCGGCCCGACTCAAGCGGCCGCCCAGCTGGAAGGTTCTAAAGCCTTTACCAAGGATTTCCTGGCTCGCCATCAGATCCCAACTGCGGAATACCAGAACTTTACTGAGGTAGCTCCTGCCCTCGCCTACGTGCGTGAAAAAGGCGCGCCCATTGTGATTAAGGCCGATGGCCTGGCAGCGGGTAAAGGGGTGATTGTGGCGATGACGCTGAAGGAAGCTGAAGATGCCATCCAGGATATGCTGGCCGGTAATGCTTTCGGCGATGCAGGCCACCGCATTGTGGTGGAAGAGTTTCTTGATGGCGAAGAGGCCAGCTTCATTGTGATGGTTGACGGCGAGAACGTGCTGCCCATGGCCACCAGCCAGGATCACAAACGCGTTGGTGATGCCGATACCGGCCCGAACACCGGCGGTATGGGTGCCTATTCCCCGGCCCCGGTTGTGACCGATGAAATCCACCAGCGTGTGATGGATGAGGTGATCTGGCCAACCGTGCGCGGTATGGCAGGCGAAGGCAATGTCTACACCGGGTTCCTCTATGCCGGGCTGATGATTAATAAAAACGGCCAGCCGAAAGTGATCGAATTTAACTGCCGCTTTGGCGATCCGGAAACTCAGCCAATCATGCTGCGCCTCCAGTCTGATCTGGTGGACCTCTGCCTGGCTGCAGTGGACGGCAAGCTGGACGAAAAAGATTCTGTCTGGGATCCTCGCCCGTCACTGGGCGTGGTACTGGCAGCAGGGGGTTATCCCGGCGACTATGCAACGGGCGACTCGATCCACGGCCTGCCGTTAGAAGAAACAGCCGACGGTAAAGTGTTCCACGCGGGGACCACATTAGAAGGCGATCGGGTGGTGACCAACGGTGGACGGGTGCTGTGCGTCACCGCACTGGGTGCAGATGTTGCTGCCGCGCAAAAGCGTGCTTACGAACTGGCCCAGCCGATCTCATGGAAAGGCAGCTTCTGCCGCAAAGACATCGGTTATCGCGCGATCAATCGTCAGTCATAATGACGAGCGAGCGCGAGGGAGACAGAGCGATTGTGTACTGCCGGGTCTGATGCCTGATACAGCCAAAAGGGGAGGGATAAATCATCCTCCCCTTTTTTTATTCTCTGATGAACTCCATGCGCGCTCTCCTGATCCAAAGCAGCGCTAAAAATCTGCGTCTTTGGGTTCGTTTTTACATAAGTTCTCAGGAGTAACCAGCAGCAGCTGGGTATCGCCGGGTGTTTCCAGCCAGGCGATATTGAGCGGAGTGGTGGATATCTTCTGCTGTTGATCAATATGCTCTCGTTCCAGCATATCGAAATAGGGTCTGACATCATTCCCCTGGCAGGTCTTAATCATCCCCCCCGCCGACCATACGCCCTGAGTCAGAGTGACGCGACCACTGAGCAAATCATCACTAATCTTCACCATCCTCTGGGCCTCAAACTGATACAGCGCCACCTCATCGGTCGATAGCGGTTCACGGTGGGAGGCAAGCTGACGCTGCATAAAGCTCACAGCGCCGCCCTGATCAAAACGCAGCGTCACGTCGTCAGGCTGACTGCCAGCAATGTGACGTGCAATCGCCACCAGTTTACCATCCAGCCATTGATAATCGGTCGTTTCTGTTTGATCGCCGTTAAAGGGGGTAAAGATGGTCATCATATGGGAAATTTGTTTCTGACTGTCTTTTCGCCAGATTCGAACGGCGCCGCGATCGGCAAGATAGCCACTGGCAGTAAAATCAGGCAGATCGGTATGCGAACCGCAGCCAGCTAAGAGCAGCAGCGTAGTGAGAACAGGAATACGGGTGGGAAGCGTTAGTTTCATGATAAAAGAGTATCACAAAATCATTATCGAACCGCGGCAGCACAGGGAAAGCGGCCAGAAGATACCAATCAGATAAACAAAGGGAGCGACTTCGCTCCCCTGTTCAAACTCTTCACCGTCAGACGATTACTTAACAGCGTCTTTCAGTGCTTTACCAGAAACGAATGCTGGTACGTTTGCAGCAGCAATTTTGATTTCTTTGCCAGTCTGCGGGTTGCGGCCAGTACGCTCAGCACGGTGGTTAACTTTAAAGGTACCAAAACCAACCAGTTGTACAGCATCACCTTCTTTCAGAGACTCAGTAATCGCAGCCAGAGTGGATTCCAGTGCAGCTTTAGCCTGGGTCTTAGACAGGTCCGCTTTGTCCGCAATTACATCAATCAGTTGAGTCTTGTTCATAAGTTATCCTTACAGTGTATTTATCGCTTGCTAAGCACCAGGTGCGAGGGGAAAAACCAGGTTTTGGCACTCTCCTGCCTACATGCACCGATAGCCACATTTTTCAGCCCCCCAAATGTAGACCAGAGTGGGGGCGAATGTGAAGCCCAAAGGCGCTACAAATCTGGCCTGAAGTCACGTTTTGTGGCCTTATTGATGAAAATCTATCCCGATGTTACTGATCCCGGATTCACGCAGGTCGGATCGCAGCCCTTTGATCAGCTCGATATCCCTTTCCTCGCAGGCCGCCAACAGGCGGTAAATCTCCCACTGGATGTCCCATTCCTCTTCAACCGCAGGATTCGCTTTTAACTCTTCTTCGGTCATTTCGCGCTCAGCCTGAGTCATTTCCAGCATCGCCACGGTGGTGATCGACGTTTCACTCACGATGACAGCATGAGCCAGAGTTTCACCACTTAAGCGGGAGTGCAGCAGCTCGCTGAGCGCCACACAGGCGTCGATCGCCGGATAGACGCCGTAGAGATCAAAATCATCGGCAGAAGGAATCGCCTCTTCCAGCTTTTCCAGCTGGCTTTCGAAATTGACCTTGGCATCCTTCACGACCAGGGTTTCCCAAAGTAAATCAAGAATACGACGATACAACTGACCATCGCCAAATCCGGTCTGATGGCAAAATGCACGGTAGTTAGGAGCCATGCGTTCGCAGAGGCAGGCCATAAAGGTCACATGCTGCCAGCTTTTCAGCTTTTCCAGCCGTAAATGAATAGGATTACGTAACATATCAGGGTCTCAGAATTAACGCGCTGCGGGGAGTGTACCTGAAAAGCACCTCAGCAGCACGGTTAACCCTGTCGGAGCGAGGTAAAAGACCGGCGTTGCGAAGCAACCGCATCCGCCCAGCGCGTTGGTTCCGGCAAACGATAGTGGCGTAAACAATTCTCCACCCACTGGAGCGCGGTATGCTGGCTGACACGATGCCCACTGGAGATGAACAGAGGATTACAGCGTGCTTTACTGCGCAACACCCAGCCAAGCTGCTGTTCTTTGTCCATCAGTGGCTGGCAGCTGCCGGGTTCGGCATCCGGCGGCGTAAAGGTCCCACACAGGCGTTTTTTCGCCACGCCAATTGTGGGTACATCCACCAGCAGACCAAAGTGACTTGCCACGCCGAGCCGCCTTGGATGAGCAATACCGTGGCCATCCACCAGAAGCAGGTCCGGACGATGGGTAAGCTGCTGCCAGGCAGCCTGTAACGCTGGCGTTTCACGGAAGGAGAGAAAGCCGGGGATATAGGGCATCGTGGTCGCTATACGTGCCACCTGATGCTCAATCAGTCGGAGTGAGGGATACTCAAGTATGACCAGGGCAGCGCGGGTGACCTCTCCGCCCTGTTCAAAGCCGACATCCGCACCGCCAATCAGACGTGGAGGCATGACGTCAAAATCATCCTGAAGAACGACTTCAGCAGCGCGGGCACGCTGCTGATCACGCAGTGCGGCTATGTCCATGTTTTACTCCTGGTGGTATGGGCGCGAAAGCTTGTGCACCGCCTCCACAAACGCACCCGCGTGCTCTGGTGGTACGTCCTGATGAATTCCGTGGCCCAGATTGAACACGTGACCAGCCCCCTGGCCGTAGCCTTCCAGGATACTCGCCACTTCCTGTTCAATACGTGCAGGAGCGGCATACAGCATGGAGGGATCCATATTCCCCTGCAGCGCCACTTTGTGGCCCACGCGGCGACGGGCGTCCCCTATATCCGTTGTCCAGTCCAGACCCAGTGCATCACAGCCGGTTGCAGCCATCTCTTCCAGCCACTGCCCTCCCCCCTTGGTGAACAGCGTAACCGGAACCCGGCGTCCCTCGTTCTCGTGCAGCAGGCCATCAACAATCTTATGCATGTAATAAAGAGAAAACTCGCGATAGTCGCGCCCCGTCAGTACGCCGCCCCAGGTATCGAAGATCATCACCGACTGCGCACCGGCGCGGATTTGAGCGTTAAGATAAAGGGTAACGCTGTCAGCAAGCTTATCGAGCATCAGATGCAGGGTCTGCGGCTCGGCATACATCATTTTTTTCAGTTTGGTGAACGCTTTACTGCTGCCACCTTCTACCATATAGGTCGCCAGCGTCCATGGACTACCGGAAAATCCGATCAGCGGCACCTCACCGTTAAGATTCTTACGGATGGTCCGCACAGCGTTCATGACGTAGCCCAGTTCCTGCTCGGGGTCGGGAACCGGCAGCTTTTCAACGTCAGCACGGCAGGTCACCGGCCGTGAAAAACGAGGGCCTTCACCCGCTTCAAAATAGAGGCCAAGCCCCATTGCATCAGGGATGGTCAGGATGTCGGAGAACAAAATCGCCGCATCCAGCGCATAGCGCCGCAGCGGCTGCAGCGTTACCTCACAGGCCAGCTCAGCGTTTTTGCACAGCGACATAAAGTCGCCGGCTACGGCACGCGTTGCTTTGTACTCAGGCAAATAGCGTCCGGCCTGGCGCATCATCCAAACGGGGGTAACATCAACAGGCTGACGCAGCAGGGCGCGCAGATAACGGTCGTTCTTCAATTCACTCATCACAAGGCTCTCTACTCCAAATAAGTCGATAGTGTATCATTTATCATGATTGACGGTGCCTGATGGCTCAATAAATTGAAGAGATGGCCGCCTCACGCCCGTGACTGCCAGGGTAAAATGAGAAAAGAAGAACCACCAGCCTGATGCAGCCCCGCCACGCTACTCATTTGCCTGTCGCTGATTATTCCCCGCAGCGCCGCCGTCAACAGGAACCAGTGCGGGAGAACGTTCAGAAGTCGCTCCGTCAGAATGTCTTGTTTTCTTATCTTTTATTTCAGCGGTTTCTTCCACCCAGTGGGAATGACCAATAAATACGCCACCTTTCTCAATGGAGAATTCATTAGAATAAACATCTCCCTCTATTCTTCCTCGCGACATTATCACTACAGTTTTAGCGTGACAGCATCCTTTTAATAAACCGTTAACGACCAGTTTAAGAGAGGTGACCTTCCCAACCACTTTTCCTTCTTTACCAATCTGCGTCACTTTTTTACTGGTTACATCCCCTTCCACTTCACCGTTAATTGTCATGTTATTTTCGTTTGTTATTTCCCCGCGGAGGATTGTTCCCGGTGAAATTGTGGTTTCCTTAATGTGATGAGTTTCAGACAATGGAGCCTCGTTGATACTCTCAATCTCCGAAATGGCGGATAAAGCAGGTTTTTCAGCCGACTGAAGCTCTTCTTTTCTACTAAAATTAAACATATTTATTATCACTCTGTGAACGCGTAGATATGATGAAAGAAGCAAAATGACAAGACATCCCAAACCGCTCAGGAAAATCAGCATTGAAAGCCGGTGCGGTAGCAAAAAGGCGATAATGCTACCTGTCCAGCAAATCCAGATCCCCCAGAGGTAAAAGTGTTTTCTGGTCTCAAACATACCTACGCCCAGCTATCCCAGGCACCACCTGATGAATCGCTTTGCGCAGGAGAGCGAATATATACATAAGGATGAGTCACTTTTTTCTCAAAGTTTTTAATAAATTTTATCTGGAAATCGTACTCTGGACTTAAAAAGGCGATCTGTAGTGGTCAACAAAAACTGGCCACCACTTTAGAGTTTTTCCAGTATCGATTTTCCGATTCGTTGGGTGGTAACCCGCCGTTATATTCGTGCGGCCTGAGCGCACTGTAATACCCAACGATAT
>CAJYIY010000051.1 GCA_913775305.1 uncultured Erwinia sp.
CATCGATCCGGACGATCCGGACTGGCCCGAGCGCGACTATTTCGTGCTGTCTAAGGGGCACGCCGGACCGGCGCTGTACAGTGCACTGGCGCTAAAAGGCTATTTTCCCCGTAAGCTGTTGTCTACCCTGAATGAGAATGGAACGCTGCTGCCCAGCCATCCGGATCGCCTGAAAACGCGCGGTGTGGATGCGACGACCGGTTCACTGGGGCAGGGGATTTCGATTGCTGCCGGCATGGCGCTCTCCCACAAGCTGGCGGGGCGCAAAAACCGGGTATTCTGCATCGTGGGTGATGGCGAGCTTAACGAAGGACAGTGCTGGGAGGCGTTTCAGTTTATCGCCCATCACCGGCTGAACAACCTGACTGTGCTGGTGGACTGGAACAAGCAGCAGCTCGACGGCGCGCTGGATGAGGTGATTAAGCCGTTCGATCTGGTGGAAAAATTCACAGCCTTTGGTTTTGAGTCACGGACTGTTGCTGGCGCGGACATTGCCGCGCTGCATGCGGTGCTGAAACCGGTACGTCATGCCAGCAGCCAACCGCTGGCTGTCATTCTGGACAGCATCAAAGGGCAGGGGGTGCCGTGGCTGGAGCAGTTAAGCAACTGCCATCACCTGCGCCTGACGCCGGAGCAGCGGCAGGCTATCAATGCTGAAATTGCTACCCTGGAGGCCGTCCATGACTGAAGTAAGCCCCACAGTATCAGAACGTGATACCACTGAAATGCGTAAAGTGTACGCCGCTTTTATCCGCGAGCAGGTTTCCACCGGCAGCCCGGTCATCGCGCTGGAGGCTGACCTGATGAGTTCGATGGCGATGGACGGCGTGCAGCGGGACTGGCCGCAGCAGGTCATTAACTGCGGGATCATGGAGGCTAATGTGATTGGCGTTGCCGCTGGTCTGTCGCTGACCGGACGTACGCCATTTGTACATACCTTTACCGCCTTTGCCAGCCGCCGCTGTTTTGATCAGCTGTTTATGGCGCTCGATTATCAGAAAAACAACGTTAAGGTTATCGCCTCTGATGCGGGAGTGACGGCCTGTCACAACGGCGGCACGCATATGTCGTTTGAGGATATGGGGATCGTGCGTGGGCTGGCAAACTCTGTGGTAATGGAAATGACCGATGCCACGATGTTTCGCAATATTTTGCAGCAGCTGGCGACCCTGCGCGGGTTTTACTGGGTGCGGACCATTCGCAAACAGGCCGTGAAAATCTATCCTGAGGGAACCCGTTTTACTATCGGTAAGGGCAATGTGCTGCGCGAGGGCAGTGATATTACGCTGGTGGCTAACGGGATCATGGTGGCTGAAGCGCTGATTGCCGCCGGGCATCTGGCGGAGCAGGGCGTGAGCGCGGCGGTAATCGATATGTTTACCCTCAAGCCAATTGATCGGATGTTGATAAAACATTACGCGAAGAAAACCGGACGGATAGTGACCTGTGAAAATCACAGCATCCATAACGGGCTGGGTTCGGCGGTGGCAGAGGTCGTCGTGGAAAGCTGTCCGGTGCCGATGCGCCGGGTGGGAGTGAAGGGGCGTTATGGTCAGGTGGGAACGCAGGAGTGGCTACAGCAGGAGTATGGGCTGACGGCTGCGGATATCGTCGGGGCGGCACGTGAGTTGCTGTAAGGTCAGTTCTGTTCTGAGTTAAGCACCGCGATATCAGCCATCACACTGGCTGTCAGCCACAAAAAAGCCGCTATCCCGAAAGATAACGGCTTTGATTTATCGGCATCTGGCCAATTGGCCTGCTACCGCCGCATGGCTGATATCAGCCTTCAGCCTGCTTAGACTGAATCGCGGTCAGGGCGATAGTGTAGACAATATCATCCACCAGCGCGCCGCGGGACAGGTCGTTCACCGGCTTGCGCATACCCTGCAGCATTGGACCAATCGAGATCAGGTCGGCAGAACGCTGAACTGCTTTGTAGGTGGTGTTACCGGTGTTCAGATCCGGGAAGATAAACACGGTGGCACGGCCTGCAACCGGCGAGTCAGGAGCCTTGGACTTGGCCACATCGGCCATGATCGCGGCGTCATACTGCAACGGACCATCGATAACCAGGTCCGGGCGTTTTTCCTGTGCGATGCGGGTCGCTTCACGCACTTTCTCAACGTCGCTGCCGGCGCCGGAGTTACCGGTGGAGTAGGAGATCATTGCCACGCGCGGCTCAATGCCGAAGGCCGTCGCGGAGTCCGCAGACTGAATGGCGATCTCTGCCAGCTGCTCCGGATTTGGATCCGGGTTGATGGCGCAGTCGCCGTAAACCAGAACCTGTTCAGGCAGCAGCATGAAGAAGACGGAAGAGACCAGCGAGCTGTTCGGCGCCGTTTTGATCAGCTGCAGCGGCGGACGAATGGTGTTTGCCGTGGTGTGAACCGCACCGGAAACCAGACCGTCAACTTCGCCCGCTTCCAGCATCATGGTGCCGAGCATCACGTTGTCTTCCAGCTGCTCCTGCGCAACCACTTCGGTCATGCCCTTGCTTTTACGCAGTTCAACCAGACGGGCAACGTAGTTTTCACGCACCACAGCCGGGTCAACAATCTCGATGCCTTTGCCCAGCTCAACGCCCTGTGCGGCTGCGACACGCTGGATTTCATCCGGGTTACCCAGAAGAATACAGGTGGCGATGCCGCGATCGGCACAGATGGCGGCCGCTTTGACGGTACGCGGCTCGTCGCCTTCGGGCAGAACGATACGCTTACCGGCTTTGCGAGCCAGCTCGGTCAGCTGATAGCGGAAGGCCGGTGGCGACAGACGGCGGCTGCGTTCGGAAGTGGCGGTCAGCGACTCGATCCACTCGGCGTCGATATGGCTGGCCACATACTCCTGCACGCGCTCAATACGCTGAGTATCGTCGGTTGGCACTTCGAGGTTGAAGCTCTGCAGGCTGAGGGAGGTCTGCCAGGTGTTGGTATCCACCGTAAATACCGGCAGGCCGGTCTGGAAGGCTCGCTCACACAGCTTCTGGATAGGCGCGTCAATCTCATAACCGCCGGTCAGCAGAATCGCACCGATATCAATCCCGTTCATTGCGGCCAGACAGGCTGCAACCAGCACGTCCGGGCGGTCTGCGGAGGTAACCAGCAGTGAACCCGGGCGGAAGTGCTCCAGCATGTGCGGCAGGCTGCGTGCGCAGAAGGTGACAGACTTAATACGGCGGGTCTGAATATCGCCTTCGTTGACGATGCGCGCGTTCAGGTGACGGCACATATCGATAGCACGGGTGGCGATCAGATCGAAGCTCCACGGCACGCAGCCCAGCACCGGCAGCGGGCTGTTTGCAAACAGCTGCTTCGGATCGATATTGGCCACGTTAGCTTTGGTTGAGTCATCGAAGATTTCGGACAGATCCGGGCGGGTTCGGCCCTGTTCGTCCACCGGTGCGTTCAGCTTATTGATGATCACGCCGGTAATGTTTTTATTTTTGCTGCCGCCGAAGCTGCTCTGGGTCAGTTCAATGCGCTCTTTCAGCTGCGCCGGAGAATCGTTGCCCAGCGACATGACGAACACGATCTCAGCGTTCAGCGTTCTGGCGATTTCGTAGTTCAGCGACTGGGCGAACTGATGCTTGCGCGTAGGCACCAGACCTTCCACCAGCACCACTTCCGCATCGCGGGTATTTTCGTGGTAGCGAGCAATAATCTCTTCCATCAGCACATCCTGCTGGTTGGAACCCAGCAGGGATTCCACGCGGCTCATTGCCAGCGGTTCAGCGGCTGGAATGGTGGAGTTTTTGCGGATGATCGTGGTGGTTTGATCGGGCGTATTGCCACCGGAACGGGGCTGAGCGATGGGTTTGAACACGCTCAGACGAACGCCTTTACGTTCCATCGCCCGGATCACGCCCAGGCTGACGCTGGTCAGGCCGACGCTGGTGCCGGTAGGAATTAACATAATAGTACGAGACACGATAACCTCTCTTATAGCCTCTTTCTGTCTGCCTCTTCGACAGAGCAGGTTTGCAACGCAAATCAGGGCTATATCGTAACGTCTGCTGTCTGAAAACAACTCCGCCAGCCTGAGCTGACGGAGATAAGTGAATTATGCGGTCAGGCGGGCTGCATCCTGCGCGATAACCAACTCTTCATTGGTTGGGATCACGATAGCCGGGCGGGTGCCTTCCTTATTGATAAAGCCTGATTTGCCGAAACGGGCAGCCAGGTTGCGTTCGTGATCAACCTCGAAGCCCAGCAGGGCCAGTTTACCCAGTGACAGTTCACGGACCATCGCGGCGTTTTCACCGATGCCGCCGGTGAAGATGACCGCATCCAGACGACCGTCCATCAGTGCAGCGTAGGCACCGATATATTTGGCCAGACGGTGGCAGTAAACATCCATCGCACGTTTTGCATCGTCTTTAGTGTGGTAGTTATCTTCCACATAGCGGCAGTCGCTGGTCACTTCGGTCAGGCCCAGCAGGCCAGACTCTTTGGTCAGCAGCTTGTTAATAGCGTCAACGCTCATGCCAAGGGTGTCGTGCAGGAAGAACACCACGGCCGGATCGATGTCACCGCTGCGGGTTCCCATCACCAGACCTTCCAGCGGGGTCAGCCCCATTGAGGTGTCAACGCAAACGCCGTTGCGGATGGCAGAAACGGAACCGCCGTTACCAAGGTGGCAGGTGATAATATTCACGTCTTCTACCGGCTTGTTCAGAACCTTAGCCGCTTCCTGAGTGACATAGTAGTGGCTGGTACCGTGTGCGCCGTAGCGACGAACGCCGTGTTCTTTGTACAGCTTGTAAGGCAGGGCGTAGAGGTAAGACTCTTCCGGCATGGTCTGATGGAACGCGGTATCGAAAACGGCAACGTTTTTATCAGCCAGGTGCGGGAAGTTTTTCAGTGCTTCATCAATCCCGATCAGGTGAGCCGGGTTGTGCAGCGGAGCAAAATCAGAAGCGTCTTTGATGCCCTGGATGACGGCATCATCGATCAGCACAGACTGGGTCAGCTTCTCTCCACCGTGAACGATACGGTGGCCGATTGCAGCGATTTGTGCTGACAGTTCTGGTTTTTGTGCCAGAATAGTTTTAACCATGAAGTTGAGTGCTTCGCTGTGCGCCGCGCCGGCACCCAGAGCCGCTTCCTGTTTAGCCCCGTCCAACTTCCATTTGATACGGGCTTCTGGCAGATGGAAACATTCGGCTAAACCTGACAGGAATTCGTCACCGTTTGCCGGATCGATGATGGCAAACTTAAGGGAAGAACTACCGCAGTTCAGAACCAGTACTAACTTACTCGACATGGAAGGTCCTATTTGTTTAAAAGTGGCGAAATAAAAGTCAAACAGACTATCAGCGTAGCGCATGAAAGCTGGTACATTGATGACACATGTCATACTGACGATAACTTTATCGTGACCGGCAGTAAAAAAATTTGGATATTTTACGAGGTTTTTTTAAGCCCCGTTTGCTCTTTCATGGCCCGATCGATTGTTGACCACAGTTGCTCGCTATCCAGGGTCGAAAACGCGCTCAGGATAACCAGAGTGGCCCACAAAGACAAAATATTTTGAATAATGTCATGTAAAGTTGGTGTGTTGCGGTTTTTTTTTAATTTTTATCTCTGAAGTTGAGGTCCGCTATGGCGAAAGAATCTGGCCCCGTAGGTTGGTTCAAGCTGTTCCAAAATGGCCAGCACTACATGAAAACCTGGCCTGTCGATAAACGTCTTGCGCCTGTGTTTCCTGAGAATCGGGTGGCGCGCGCCACGCGTTTCTCCATTGCCTTTATGCCGCCGCTGGCGGTGTTTACTCTGACCTGGCAAATCGCACTGGGCGGGCAGCTTGGTCCGGCAGTGGCAACGGCACTGTTTGCCTGTAGCCTGCCGATGCAGGGACTGTGGTGGCTGGGCAAGCGTTCGATTACGCCGCTGCCACCGACACTGTTGACCTGGTTCCATGAAGTGCGTGAAAAACTGCAGGCGGCGGGGCAGGCGATTGCGCCGATAGAAGGCAAACCGACCTACCAGTCGCTGGCTGACGTGTTGAAGCGCGCGTTTAAGCAGCTCGACAAAACGTTTCTCGACGATCTGTAGATACGCTCAATCATCGATTACCGCAAACCGTACTCCCGGCGGGTTTTCATCTGGAAACCCGTTTTGCATCAAAGAAGCTCCCCATGCGGCTGTGAGAACCTTATTCACAACAAAATTTCCGCCACCAGGGAGCCGCCGATGGACATGACCCCAGCCGAACGTTTGATTCTTTCCAACCAGTACCAGATTATGGCTATGCTTGATGCCGACAATGCCGCGCACTACCAGCGCTGTCAGATCATTATTAAGCGCGGTTACGGGTTGCAGATGCGCGAGCTCGACAGCGAACTGAGTCAGCTTTCTGAAGCTGAGTGCCGCACGCTGCTGGCGATGATGGAGATGCATCATGCGCTGCATGTATCCTGGAGTAATCTGAAAGATTCGCAGGGCATCGATCCGCGAAGGCTGCAATTTCTCGGTTTTGATGGCCATACCGAAGGGCGTTATCTTGGCTATACGCGCTTTCTGACAGAGCGAGAGGGGCGCTATACGCAATTCCCCTGCGGCAGCCACCGATTTGATGCGCAGGTTCCGATGTGGGAAAAGTATCAACGGATGCTTGCTGTATGGCACAATTGCCCCCGACAGTATCATTTGAGTGCGAATGAAATCGCACAAGTTATTAACGCCTGATGAGGAAGTCGCGGTGAAGTGTAAAGGTTTTTTGTTCGATCTGGATGGCACGCTGGTCGATTCTCTGACGGTAGTTGAACGCGCCTGGAGCCACTGGGGCCGCCGTCGGGGAATTAATACCGAAGAGATCCTGGCTTTTATCCACGGTAAGCAGGCTATCACCTCACTGCGTCACTTTATGCAAGGGGCTTCGGCTGAAGAGGTTCAGCAGGAGTTTCTGGTTCTGGAGCGGTTAGAAGCAGAGGACACGGAGGGCATTGTGGCCCTACCGGGGGCACTTTCGCTGCTGGCAACGCTCGATGAACTGGCAATCCCCTGGGCTATCGTCACCTCCGGTTCTGTGCCAGTGGCCAGCGCCCGCCATGGCGCAGCCGGACTGCCGGCACCGCAGGCGTTTGTCACTGCTGAGCGCGTTGAACGCGGTAAACCTGAGCCCGATGCCTATCTGCTGGGGGCGCACCTTCTTGGCCTGGAGCCGGAAGAGTGCGTGGTGGTAGAAGATGCCGCTGCGGGCATTCTTTCCGGGCTTGCCGCCGGCTGCCACGTGGTGGCGGTCAACGCTCCGGCCGATTCACCCCGGCTGAACGAGGTGGATATGGCGCTGACCTCGCTTGAGGAGCTGATTATCCATCGTGACCCTGACGGTAGGGTGAATGTCCACCGTAGGCACTAATCCCTTGATTTAACCCCGCTATCGCGGGGTTTTTTTATGTCATGCTGTTGATTATTGTGATCGTATGACGGGGATCCGCCGTGAACAATCAACTGCTCTGGGTACTATGCCTGCTGGCAATGGTGGTGATGCTGTTTATAACCGGCAAGCTGCGCATGGAGGTGGTTGCGCTGCTGGTCATAATTGCCTTTGTACTGAGTGGCACGCTGACGCTGCAGGAGGCGACACTCGGCTTCAGCGATCCTAACGTGATCCTGATTGCCGCGCTGTTTGTGGTAGGGGAAGGACTGGTGCGCACCGGTGTGGCGCTGCAGCTGGGCGAGTGGCTGATCAAGGTGGCTGGCAACAGTGAGAGCCGCGTGGTTGTTCTGTTGATGCTGACCGTCGCCGGACTCGGCGCGGTAATGAGTTCTACCGGCGTGGTGGCGATTTTTATTCCGGTGGTGCTGAGCGTGGCCGCCAAAATTAACAGTTCTCCCGGCCGCCTGATGATGCCGCTGAGCTTTGCGGGATTGATCAGCGGGATGATGACACTGGTGGCCACACCGCCCAACCTGGTGGTGAACAGCGAGCTGGTCCGCGAAGGGCTGAACGGTTTCGGCTTTTTCGCGGTAACTCCGATTGGGCTGGTGGTTCTGCTGCTGGGTATCAGCTATATGCTGCTGGCGCGTTTCTGGCTGGTGACGCCCGCCGCCGCCGATGGTCCCGTACGGGCCCGGCGCACCTTCCGCGAACTGATTCATCAGTACCGACTGGCGGGCCGCGCCCGCCGTCTGGCGATCCGGCCGGGTTCCCCGCTGATTGGTCATCGGCTGGATGACCTGCAGCTGCGTGAGCGCTTTGGTGCCAGCGTGGTAGGCCTGGAGCGCTGGCGAAAATTCCGTCGGGTTATGGTGCCGGTGACCGGCACCACCGAGTTTCGTCGCGGTGACGTACTGCTGATTGATATGTCTGCCGCTGAGATCGATCTCCGGGCGTTTTGCACCAGCCAGCAGTTGGAACCGATGGTGCTGCGTGGGGAATACTTTTCCGCTCGCGCCCGCGACGTCGGGATGGCTGAAGTTTCCCTGCTGGCCGACTCCCCGCTTCAGGGAAAGAGCCTGCGTGAAATCGCGTTTCGTTCACGATATGGTATCAGCGTAGTCGGAATGCGACGCGGCAGTGAGGTGCTGGAAAACGCGTTTACCGATGAGCCGCTGGCACTGGGGGATATTCTGCTGGTAATGGGCGACTGGAAAAATATCGCTCAGATCCAGCAGCAAACCCAGCGTGACTTTATGGTGCTGAACCTGCCTGCTGAAGTCGATGACGCTGCTCCGGCCAGCAGCCAGGCACCGCACGCGCTGTTCTGCCTGGCGTTAATGGTGGCGATGATGCTGACCGAGGAGATCCCCAATCCAATTGCCGCGCTGATTGCCTGTCTGCTGATGGGCAAGTTCCGCTGTATTGATGCAGAAAGCGCATGGCGGTCGATTCACTGGCCGGGGCTGATTCTGATTATCGGGATGATGCCGTTCGCGCTGGCGTTACAGAAAACCGGTGGCGTAACGCTGATTGTTGACGGCCTGATGCAGCTGGCGGGAGGTTACAGCCCGCAGGTGATGCTGGTCTGTCTGTTTGTGCTCTGCGCGACCATTGGACTGTTTATTTCCAATACCGCAACGGCGGTTCTGATGGCACCGATTGGCGTGGCGGCCGCGCATCAGATGGGCGTATCGCCTTATCCGTTTACCATGGTGGTGGCCGTGGCGGCATCGGCGGCGTTTATGACACCGGTGTCATCTCCGGTGAATACGCTGGTTTGTGCGCCTGGGGGATACCGTTTCTTTGATTTTGTTAAAGTTGGCCTGCCGTTCACGCTGATTGTGATGGGGGTCAGCGTAGTACTGATTCCCCGGCTGTTTCCGTTCTGAGTGGCGCCTCCCGGCGCGGGGCGCGCTACAGGGATTCCTGACTAATCTCATCCAGCGACAGGCTGAAGCTGGGGACAAAGACCTCAACAAAATAGTCCATTTCGGGGCTGTGTCGCTGGGCAAGCGTTTTCTCCAGTCGGGTTTTCGCCAGCAGAAATTCGTTATTGCCCGCCGACAGTTCTTCCAGGCATTTCAGGTAAGCGCAAAGCGCATCCGCCTGCTTCACGATCGCCGTTTCCGCTTCGCTGTGCTGATGTTCGTCGATCAGTGGAGCCCAGGCCGAGCGGAGCTCTTCCGGCAGCATTTCAATCAGCTTCTTTTGCGCAATCTTCTCGATTTTTTTGTACTCATGGGCAATCTGCGCATTGTAGTACTTCACCGGCGTTGGCAGATCGCCAGTCAGAACTTCGCTGGTGTCGTGATACATCGCCATCAGGGCGATACGTCCGGGATCGAGATTGCCGTTAAATTTCTTGTTTTTGATCACCGCCAGGGCATGGGCAACCATCGCCACCTGCAGGCTGTGCTCCGAGACATTTTCAGTGCGCACATTGCGCATTAACGGCCAGCGGTTAATCAGTTTCAGACGGGAGAGGTGGGCAAAAAAATGGCTTTGATTCATTGGGGCTTTCCGCTTGGCCGGACAGCCGCACTGCGGCTATCCGGAACTGATATCTGAAGAGAGGTGACTTACTGGTGGTAACCGCCGAGGAAGCGGCCAAATTTGGTAATCGCCATTTCCAGGTCGTCTACGCGCGGCAGGGTCACAATGCGCACATGATCCGGCCACGGCCAGTTGAAGGCGCTGCCCTGAACCAGCAGAACTTTTTCCTGCAGCAGGAAGTCGAGCACCATTTTCTGGTCATCCTGGATATTGAACTTTTTCGCGTCAATTTTCGGGAACATATACAGCGCCCCGTCGGGCTTCACGCAGCTGACGCCGGGGATATCATTGATTAGCTCCCAGGCCCGGTTGCGTTGTTCATACAGTCGACCACCCGGCTGGATAAACTCACTGATGCTCTGATATCCGCCCAGTGCAGTCTGAATGGCGTGCTGCGCCGGAACGTTGGCGCACAGGCGCATCGACGCCAGCATTTCCAGGCCTTCGATGTAGCCTTTAGCGTGCTTTTTCGGTCCGTTCAGTACCATCCAGCCCTGACGAAAACCGGCAACGCGGTAGGTTTTTGACAGGCCGTTGAAAGTAATGGTCAGCAGGTCCGGTGCCAGCGCGGCGATGGAATGGTGACGGGCGGCGTCATAAAGAATTTTGTCGTAGATTTCGTCAGCAAAAATAATCAGATTGTGCTGACGGGCGATCTCAACCACTTCCAGCAGCAGTTCTTTGCTGTAGACCGCACCCGTTGGGTTGTTCGGGTTGATAATCACGATGCCACGCGTGCGTGGGGTAATTTTGCTGCGAATATCGTCAAGGTCCGGGAACCAGCCTGCGGATTCATCACAGAGATAATGTACGGCTTTGCCGCTGGACAGCGATACGGCAGCGGTCCACAGGGGGTAATCCGGGGCCGGGACCAGCATTTCGTCGCCGCTGTTCAGTAGCGCCTGCATCGATTGAACGATCAGTTCGGACACACCGTTACCGATATAGATATCTTCAACGGTCGTGTCGCGCACCCCCAGGGCCTGATAATGCTGCATGATGGCTTTGCGGGCAGAGTAAAGGCCTTTGGAATCACAATAGCCCTGAGCGCTGGGCAGATTACGAATCACGTCGACCAGAATTTCATCCGGGGCTTCAAAACCAAAAGGGGCAGGGTTACCGATATTAAGTTTAAGAACCTTGTTGCCTTCTTCTTCGAGGCGCCTGGCTTCTTTTAATACCGGGCCGCGAATGTCATAACACACATTATCCAGTTTGCTGGATTTATCAATTTGGGTCATCTCGGTCACCTTGACTTGCAGGAGGGTTTTCCTGCCGTGGAAAACTGAACGTTACACAATGTACTCTTCTCCTTACCGCTTTTGAAGGGTAGCAGCCGGGTTTGGCGCGTTAAACGCGCTTTTTTCACGCGGCTCACACCACGGTAAGAAGTGCGGATGATTTGTGGAATTAAATAGAGAAAAACCAGGAACATTCATCACCGATCGCGGGTCTTAAAAAATAGCAGCGTGAAAGGCAGACGCGGCTTTTGAAGACAAAATATTTGCGTGATATTGCACAATTCATTAACAGAAAATGGATTGATGATTACTGAAACAGTCAAAGTATATTTATTGTTTGAGTATTTATTGAGCGCCTGCGGTCGACCTTCAGTGCTTAAAATTCTGCAAACGTAATGAGCGGCTCAAACGACAGATCGCGTACGATTTTTGAACAGAATTTTGATTTCTGATTACTTGGGTCTCATTGGCGTGCTGTCGCGGGGAAAATCTTACTTTAGAGATAAGAATAATCGCAATTAGGCTTAAAAAGTAGGCGGCAGTATGTCAGGATGAGTTTCAGGAGACTTTCCGCTGATTTACAAGGGACTTCTGGTAATAAAAAAATAGTTTTTATACCCTAAAAGGGTAAATAAATCTTAACATTTACATCGTAATGATGTTGGGGCGCGGTGACAGATTCTCCCGTATGATTCTTTTCAGATGCCTCCAGATATGCGTTTTTTTTCGGCAAAGTTTGCCGGATAAAGCCGTCACCACGCAGCGGTCTGCTGCTTATGGATCACCATAGCGTGGAATGATGATTAATCAGAGTAAGACACCTTTTAAACTGTCCGTGATGGTCGTAATGTTGGCCTGCCCGGCAAGCAGTACAGGGTCCTGCTATTGAGAGTTTAAGTAATCCATCAGCGGAGAGTACGGCGTTAGCGCTGATGAAATTACGCATTGATTATCGACTTATCTTTTTGATAAGAAAGTAATAACACCAGGGTAGCTGTTTGTAAAAAACTTATAAAGTGAAGAAAAACATGACTAGTGCAAATCGTCCGATACTTAATCTCGACCTCGATCTGCTGAGAACATTCGTGGCTGTAGCCGATCTGAATACTTTCGCTGCCGCTGCTGCTGCAGTATGCAGAACCCAGTCAGCGGTCAGCCAGCAGATGCAGCGTCTTGAACAACTGGTTGGCAAAGAGCTGTTTGCCAGACATGGACGCAACAAATTATTGACGGAACATGGTATTCAGCTGTTGGGCTACGCGCGAAAAATCCTGCGCTTCAACGATGAGGCCTGCACTTCGCTGATGTACAGTAACGTTCAGGGTGTGCTGACGATCGGCGCATCTGACGACACATCTGATACTATTTTACCGTTCCTGCTTAACCGCGTGACCTCTGTTTACCCGAAGCTGGCCATCGATGTCCGGGTGAAGCGTAACCCGTTTATGATGGAAATGCTGAATCAGGGTGAGGTTGACCTGGTCGTGACCACCTCCAGCCCGATGAATTTTGCCTGGCAGGTGCTGAGGACTTCACCAACGCTGTGGTACTGCGCTGCGGATTACATCTTCCAGCGCGGGGAGGCGATTCCTCTGGTGCTGCTGGATGAGCCAAGCCCTTACCGTGATATGGCTATCGATCACCTTAACGAAGCCGGCATTCCGTGGCGTATCTCCTATGTCGCCTCTACGCTGGCTGCGGTGCGCGCAGCGGTGAAAGCCGGCCTGGGGGTAACCGCCCGCCCGGTTGAGATGATGAGCCCGGAGCTGCGGGTGATGGGGGCGGCGGAAGGCTTGCCGGCCCTGCCGGACACCGAGTATCTGCTGTGCCGTAATCCGGACAGTGATAACGAGCTGGCGCTGGCCATCTTCAATGCAATGGAGTCCAGCAACGATCCCTATGCCCTGGTGAATGCGAATCCTGACGGTTCCGCGCTGTTTGATGAAGATGAGTAGTGCGTCAGTAACAGGCAGGCGTGCATAGTTCGGGCAGCTCATTGCCGTCAGAAATGAAATTAGAGCCTTTCAGTGCTTTTTTCCGCTGAAAGGCTTTTTTTGTCATCTTTTTAACATCTGAATCTGCTTTCCTCTTCAATTAACGCTGTTTTCACTTCGTTGCTGATAATTCCTTAAAAGCGCCAGTTTTACACCTGTAGACGGCAGTGTCGTTTGTGCGATGAATTGATTTTGCACAAGGCGCATTGAACAAAAAACGTTCATAAAATACAAAAGTGTGTCCCCGATCAAAAAAATAACCCTGGTATGGGGCAGGAAATTATGATTATTCCTGCCAGAATAGAGATTCTGTAATACGCAATCCGTACGGCTTTTAGCTGCAATGCTTTTATCAGGTCCTACCACTGACACGATTTAGCTTAATGTTTGAGCATTAATTGTTAAAATAGTGTTGAAACTGTAAATTAGCATGCGGATACTTTTGTCAAAGTTGACAAAAGGTTATTGAAAGGAGTAAAAAACCCCATAAAATAGCTGCTTAATCAAAACAGGCAGTATAATTTATAAGGTCTTTTATTTTTCCCTTGAATCGACGTGGTGTGTTAACTGCCAAGAGAGTAGAGCAGGACGCGGAACACCACTTTTGGTGAGTAAGCAAGAGTATGTCAACAACCACAGAAGTCGTCGCCCATCATTGGGCATTTGCTGTTTTCCTGATCGTCTCAATCGGTCTGTGTTGCCTGATGTTGGCCGGAGCGTGGTTCCTTGGAGGGAAAAGCCGGGGAAGGGACAAAAATACCCCTTTTGAGTCGGGTGCTCCTTCCGTTGGTAGCGCTAAACTGCGCCTCTCTGCCAAATTCTATCTGGTGGCTATGTTCTTCGTTATCTTCGACGTTGAAGCCCTCTATCTTTACGCATGGTCGACAGCTATTCGCGAAAGCGGATGGATCGGTTTTGTGGAAGCCGCCATTTTCATCCTGGTATTGCTTGCTGGTCTGGTTTATCTGGTTCGCATCGGCGCGCTGGACTGGGCTCCTGCCCGCCGTCGATTTGACGTGAAGCCAACCACCATCTCGCACTCCAACCGTAATACGCAGTAACAACGAGGCATAAAGACATGGACTATACGCTCACCCGCATAGACCCGAACGGTGAGAATGACCGTTACCCCCTGCAAAAACAGGAGATCGTAGCCGATCCCCTGGAAAAGCACGTTCATCAAAACGTCTACATGGGTAAGCTTGAACACGCCATGCACGACCTGGTGAACTGGGGACGCAAGAACTCCCTCTGGCCGTTTAACTTCGGTCTTTCCTGTTGTTATGTCGAAATGACCACCTCGTTTACCTCGGTACACGACGTGGCGCGTTTTGGTTCGGAAGTCATTCGTGCTTCACCTCGTCAGGCCGACTTCATGGTGGTTGCAGGAACCTGCTTTACGAAAATGGCCCCGGTTATTCAGCGCCTGTACGACCAGATGCTGGAACCAAAGTGGGTGATTTGTATGGGCGCCTGTGCCAACTCTGGCGGTATGTACGACATCTACTCCGTGGTTCAGGGCGTCGATAAGTTCCTGCCGGTTGATGTGTATATCCCCGGTTGCCCGCCGCGTCCTGAAGCATATATGCAGGCGCTGCTCCTGCTGCAGGAATCGATTGGCAAAGAGCGTCGTCCTCTGTCGTGGGTGGTCGGCGATCAGGGTGTCTACCGCGCCAACATGCAATCCGAGCGTGAGCGTAAACACGCAGAACGTATTGCGGTCACTAATCTGCGAAGCCCTGACGAAATTTAAGCCAAGCAGTTTATGGATGAGGTCAGCAACAGCACAACAAGATGACAAACAACGTGCGCCGACCCGCCTTACGCCAACACTGAGTGCCTGTCGACAGGCCAGAATGGTGAACAACTTATGACAGATTTAACCACGCAAGATCTCGCTCAGCCTTCATGGCAAACCCGCGATCACCTGGACGATCCGGTGATCGGCGAGCTGCGTAACCGTTTTGGGCCAGATGCCTTTACCGTTCAACCAACCCGTACCGGCATACCGGTAGTTTGGGTGAAGCGTGAACAGTTATTAGAAGTGATTGAGTATCTGCGCAAGCTGCCAAAACCCTATGTCATGCTGTATGACCTGCATGGTATGGACGAGCGTCTGCGTACCCACCGTGCCGGTTTGCCGGCTGCGGATTTTTCCGTTTTCTATCACTTCATCTCCATTGAACGTAATCGCGACATTATGCTCAAGGTGGCGTTGTCTGAAAACGATCTCAATGTGCCAACCATTACCAAAATTTTTGCCAATGCCAACTGGTATGAGCGCGAAACCTGGGAAATGTTCGGCATCAATATCGTGGGTCACCCGCACCTGACGCGCATCATGATGCCGCAGAGCTGGGAAGGCCACCCGCTGCGTAAAGACTATCCGGCACGTGCGACCGAATTCGATCCCTTTGAGCTGACGAAGCAAAAAGAAGATCTGGAAATGGAAAACATGACCTTCAAGCCGGAAGACTGGGGCATGAAGCGTGGGACCAACAATGAGGACTTTATGTTCCTCAACCTCGGTCCAAACCACCCGTCAGCGCACGGTGCATTCCGTATTATCCTGCAGCTGGATGGTGAAGAGATCGTCGACTGCGTGCCGGATATCGGCTATCACCACCGCGGTGCGGAAAAGATGGGTGAGCGCCAGTCCTGGCACAGTTACATCCCTTACACAGACCGCATCGAGTATCTTGGCGGCTGTGTTAACGAAATGCCGTACGTGCTGGCAGTTGAAAAACTGGCCGGAATTAAAGTGCCAGAGCGCGTGGAAGTGATCCGCGTCATGCTGTCAGAACTGTTCCGTATAAACAGCCATCTGCTCTACATTTCTACGTTTATTCAGGACGTCGGTGCGATGTCTCCGGTGTTCTTTGCCTTTACCGATCGCCAGAAAATTTATGACGTGGTGGAAGCGATTACCGGCTTCCGTATGCATCCGGCCTGGTTCCGCATCGGCGGCGTGGCGCACGATCTGCCTAACGGCTGGGAGCGCCTGCTGCGTGAGTTCCTTGACTGGTTGCCGAAACGTCTTAAAGCCTACGAACAGACAGCGTTAAAAAACAGCGTCCTGATTGGGCGCGCCAAAGGCGTTTCTGCCTATAACCTGGAAGAAGCACTGACCTGGGGCACGACCGGTGCAGGCCTGCGTGGTACCGGTCTGGACTTTGACGTGCGTAAATGGCGTCCCTACTCCGGTTACGAAAACTTCGACTTTGAAGTGCCAGTCGGTGGCGGGGTGAGCTGTGCCTATACTCGTGTGATGCTCAAAATGGAAGAGATGCGCCAGAGTATGCGTATCCTCGAACAGTGTCTGAACAACATGCCTTCGGGTCCATTTAAAGCCGATCATCCGCTGACAACGCCACCGCCTAAAGAGCGCACGCTGCAGCACATTGAAACCCTGATCACGCACTTCCTGCAGGTTTCCTGGGGGCCAGTCATGCCGGCCAATGAATCCTTCCAGATGATTGAAGCGACGAAGGGGATTAACAGTTACTACCTGACCAGCGATGGCAGCACCATGAGCTACCGCACCCGCGTGCGTACGCCAAGCTTCCCGCATCTGCAGCAGATCCCTTCCGTGATCAACGGCAGCCTGGTATCCGATCTGATCGTATACCTCGGTAGTATCGACTTTGTTATGTCAGACGTGGACCGCTAATTATGCACGATCAAAGAATTGCGATCGAAACGATCGATGAATCCGGAGCTTTCATGCTGAGTGCGGCAGAGCGTGATGCCATCGAGCATGAAAAGCACCATTACGAAGATGCCCGCGCAGCGTCAATTGAAGCGTTGAAAATCGTTCAGAAACAGCGCGGCTGGGTGCCAGATGGTGCAATCCACGCGATTGCTGAAGTGCTCGGCATCCCGGCCAGCGATGTGGAAGGTGTGGCAACGTTCTACAGCCAGATTTACCGCACGCCGGTCGGGCGCCATGTGATCCGCTACTGCGACAGCGTGGTGTGCCACATCACCGGTTTCCAGGGGATTCAGGCCGAACTGGAAAACCAGCTTAATATTAAGCCGGGTCAGACGACGACAGACGGCCGCTTTACGCTGCTGCCTACCTGCTGTCTTGGCAACTGCGACAAGGGACCGGTGATGATGGTGGATGAAGATACCCACGTTCATCTGACGCCGGAAGGTCTCGCCAACTTACTGGAGCAGTATCAATGAAAACGATTATTCGTACTGCCGAAACGCATCCGCTGACGTGGCGCATGCGTGACGATAAGCAGCCGGTATTCTTCGACGAGTACCGCAGTAAGAATGGCTATGCCGGTGCTGAAAAAGCGCTGAAATCCATGTCGCCGGATGAGATTGTGAGTCAGGTTAAAGATTCCGGTCTGAAAGGGCGCGGCGGTGCGGGCTTCTCCACCGGCCTGAAGTGGAGCCTGATGCCTAAAGATGAATCCATGAACATCCGTTACCTGCTGTGTAACGCCGATGAGATGGAGCCGGGCACCTACAAAGACCGCCTGCTGATGGAGCAGATGCCCCATCAGCTGGTGGAAGGCATGCTTATCGGTGCCTTCGCGCTGAAGGCCTATCGCGGCTATATCTTCCTGCGCGGTGAGTACGTTGAGGCGGCGGCAAATCTGCGTCGTGCGATTGCTGAAGCCACTGAAGCGGGCCTGTTGGGTAAAAATATCCTCGGCACCGGCTTTAACTTTGAACTGTTCGTGCACACCGGTGCAGGCCGTTATATCTGTGGCGAAGAAACCGCGCTGATCAACTCGCTGGAAGGCCGCCGTGCCAACCCGCGTTCCAAGCCGCCTTTCCCGGCTTCGGCAGGGGTGTGGGGCAAACCGACCTGCGTGAATAACGTGGAAACCATCTCTAACGTTCCGGCAATTATTGCCAACGGCGTTGACTGGTACAAAGGCATCTCCACCAGTGAAGATGCGGGTACCAAGATGATGGGCTTTTCCGGTCGCGTTAAGAATCCTGGCGTATGGGAGCTGCCGTTTGGCACCACCGCGCGTGAGATCCTGGAAGATTATGCCGGTGGCATGCGTGACGGCCTGAAATTCAAGGCCTGGCAGCCGGGTGGGGCCGGGACGGACTTCCTGACTGAACAACACCTCGACCTGCCGATGGAATTTGCCAGCATTGGTAAAGCGGGGAGTCGACTGGGTACCGCGCTGGCAATGGCCGTCGACCATGAGATCAACATGGTTTCACTGGTACGCAATCTGGAAGAGTTCTTTGCCCGCGAATCCTGTGGCTGGTGCACACCGTGCCGCGATGGTCTGCCGTGGAGTGTGAAAATTCTGCGCGCGCTGGAACGTAAACAGGGGCAGCCGGGAGATATCGAAACCCTGCTGCAACTCTGTCGCCAGCTTGGCCCGGGTAAAACCTTCTGTGCGCATGCGCCTGGCGCAGTAGAGCCACTGCAAAGTGCCATTAAATATTTCCGCGAAGAGTTCGAAGCGGGTATGGCACCTCAGGTATACAGCAACGCGCACGCGATTAGCGGCATCCAGCCGAACCTGTTAAAGGCTCGCTGGTAAGCAAAGTTTAACGCCCGATTGTTATCGGGCCTTACGGAAGCATGTTCACTATGGCTACAATTCATGTAGACGGTAAAGAATATGATGTTGATGGCGCAAACAACCTGCTACAGGCCTGTTTGTCCCTCGGCTTAGATATTCCTTATTTCTGCTGGCACCCTGCGCTCGGTAGCGTCGGTGCCTGCCGCCAGTGTGCGGTGAAGCAGTTCCAAAATGCCGAAGATACCCGTGGTCGTCTGGTGATGTCCTGTATGACTCCGGCATCCGACGGCACTTTCATCTCTATTGATGACGGCGAAGCAAAAGAGTTCCGCGAAAGCGTAGTTGAGTGGCTGATGACCAACCACCCACACGACTGCCCGGTGTGTGAAGAGGGCGGTAACTGCCATCTTCAGGATATGACGGTGATGACTGGCCACAGCTTCCGCCGCTACCGTTTCACCAAGCGTACCCACCAAAATCAGGATCTCGGCCCGTTCATCTCCCATGAAATGAACCGCTGTATCGCCTGCTATCGCTGCGTGCGTTATTACAAAGATTACGCAGACGGCACCGACCTGGGCGTTTACGGTGCGCACGATAACGTTTACTTCGGTCGTCCGGAAGACGGCGTGCTGGAAAGCGAGTTCTCCGGTAATCTGGTTGAAATTTGTCCGACCGGGGTGTTCACCGATAAAACCCACTCCGAGCGCTATAACCGTAAGTGGGATATGCAGTATGCGCCAAGCATCTGCCAGCAGTGCAGCATTGGCTGTAACACCAGCCCGGGTGAACGTTATGGTGAACTGCGCCGTATCGAAAACCGCTACAACGGTACGGTTAACAGCTACTTCCTTTGCGACCGTGGCCGCTTTGGCTATGGCTATGTGAATCTGAAAGATCGTCCCCGCCAGCCTGTGCAGCGCCGTGGCGATGACTGGATCGCTCTGAATGCCGAACAGGCGATGCAGGGCGCGGCAGATGTACTGCGTCAGGCATCCAAAGTGATCGGCATCGGTTCTCCGCGTGCCAGCGTTGAAAGCAACTTTGCCCTGCGCGAGCTGGTCGGGGCGGAAAACTTCTCTACCGGGATCCCGGCAGGGGAGCAGGCGCGTCTGGAGCTGATGCTGGAGATCCTGCGTAACAGCGGTATTCATACCCCGTCTCTGCACGATATCGAAAGCTACGATGCGGTGCTGGTGCTCGGTGAAGACCTGACTCAGACCGGTGCGCGCGTTGCGCTTGCCGTGCGTCAGGCCGTGAAGGGTAAATCCCGTGAGATGGCGGCGGCACAGAAAGTGGCGGACTGGCAGATCGCGGCGATCCTGAATATCGGTCAGAATGCCAAACACCCGCTATTTGTGACTAACGTTGACCAGACGCGTCTCGATGATATCGCTGCGTGGAGCTACCGTGCTCCGGTTGAAGACCAGGCGCGTCTGGGCTTCGCGATTGCCCATGAGCTGGACGCCAGTGCCCCGGCGGTCAGCGGTCTGGATGCTTCGCTGAACGGTAAAATCGACGTCATCGTACAGGCGCTTGCCGGTGCGAAGAAACCGCTCATCATTTCCGGCACCCATTCCGGCAGTGAAGCGGTGATCCAGGCGGCTGCCAACGTGGCGAAAGCGCTGAAAGGCCGCGGGCAGGATGTTGGTATCACTCTGCTGGCTGGCGCCAGCAACAGCGTTGGCCTCGGCATGATTGGTGGTAACACGCTGGATGCGGCCCTGCACGAACTGGAAAGCGGTTCAGCGGATGCGGTCATCGTGCTGGAAAACGATCTCTATCGTCAGTTGCCAAAAGCCCGGGTTGATGCGGCTCTGAAAAATACGCCAAACGTGATTGTTATCGATCACCAGCGTACGGCAACCACCGAAAAAGCCGGTCTGATTCTTTCTACCGCCAGCTTTGCCGAAAGCGACGGTACGGTGGTCAACCAGGAAGGCCGTGCTCAGCGCTTCTTCCAGGTTTACGACCCGGCCTGGTACGACAACAAAGTTGAGATGCTGGAAAGCTGGCGCTGGCTGCACGCGCTGCAAAGCACCATCAACAGCCGCGAGCCTGACTGGACGCAGCTGGACCACGTCATTGATTCCTGCATCGCGGCGCTACCGCAGCTGGCAGCCATCAAAGAGGCGGCACCGGATGCCAGCTTCCGTATTCGCGGTCAGAAGCTGTCGCGCTCACCGATTCGCTCCAGTGGTCGTACCGCAATGCGTGCCAATATCAGCGTCCATGAACCCCGCCAGACGCAGGATAAAGACACGATGTTTGCCTTCTCGATGGAAGGGAACAACCAGCCGGGCGCAGCGCGTTCGCAGATCCCCTTTGCCTGGGCACCGGGCTGGAACTCACCGCAGGCCTGGAACAAATTCCAGGCCGAAGTGGGCGGCAGCCTGCGCCATGGCGATCCGGGTGTACGCCTGTTTGAAGCGGGCCCTTCGCAGCTGGGCTGGTTTGAAAACATTCCGGCTGCCTTTGAGGGCAGCGACAGCCGCTGGCGCGTGGCGCCGTACTTCCATCTGTTTGGCAGTGAAGAAATGACCCAGCGTTCGCCGGTAATGCAGCAGCGAATGCCGACAGCCTATGTGATGGTGAATCCGGACGATGCGGCGAAGCTGGGCATTAACGCCGACAGCGCCGTTCAGTTCAACTGCCAGGGGGAAACCCTGCGCCTGCCGGTGCGCTTCTCCAGCACGCTGCAGGCAGGGCAGGTTGGTCTGCCTTTGGGCTTGCCGGGCATCCCTCCATTCCTGTCGGGCGCTGAAATCGACAATCTGCAGGAGGCGGCACAATGAGCTGGTTGACACCGGAAGTTACTGACATTTTGATTGCCGTGGGCAAGGCGCTGGTCATCCTGCTGGTGGTGGTAGCCTGCGGCGCGCTGATGAGTTTCGGCGAGCGCCGAATTCTCGGCCTGTTCCAGAACCGCTACGGTCCTAACCGCGTTGGCTGGGGCGGATCGCTGCAGCTGGTGGCGGATATGATCAAGATGTTCTTTAAAGAGGACTGGATCCCACCGTTTACCGACCGGGTGATTTTCACCCTTGCACCGATGATCGCCTTTACCTCGCTGCTGCTGGCGATGGCGATCGTGCCGGTCACCTCCACCTGGATGGGCGCTGATCTGAACATCGGTCTGCTGTTCTTCCTGATGATGGCAGGGCTGGCGGTGTATGCCGTTCTGTTCGCGGGCTGGTCGAGTAACAACAAATACTCCCTGCTGGGTGCGATGCGCGCCTCGGCCCAGACCCTGAGCTACGAAGTGTTCCTCGGCCTGTCGCTGATGGGTGTGGTGGCGCAGGCGGGCTCGTTCAACATGCTGGATATCGTTAACAGCCAGCAACATATGTGGAACGTTATCCCGCAGTTCTTTGGCTTCCTCACTTTCTGTATTGGTGGTGTTGCGGTATGTCACCGTCATCCCTTTGACCAGCCGGAAGCAGAGCAGGAGCTGTCAGACGGTTACCACATTGAATATGCCGGTATGAAATTCGGTCTGTTCTTCGTGGGGGAATATATCGGCATTGTCACCGTATCTTCACTGATTGTGACGCTGTTCTTCGGCGGATGGAACGGTCCGTGGCTGCCGCCGATTTTCTGGTTTGCCATCAAAACGGCCTTCTTCATGATGATGTTCATTTTGATCCGTGCTGCGTTACCGCGTCCGCGCTATGACCAGATGATGTCGTTCGGCTGGAAAGTTTGTCTGCCGTTGACGCTGTTGAACCTGCTGGCAACGGCCGCAGTGATTCTGTACACGGCGCAGTAAGGGGTTAAGAACATGACATTAAAAGACATTGCCGTTGGTTTTGGGACTACGGTACGCAGTATCTGGCTGATTGGTCTGAACGCCTTCGCCAAGCGCGAAACCCTGATGTACCCGGAAGAGCCGGTGTACCTGCCGCCGCGCTTCCGTGGACGCATTGTGCTGACGCGCGATCCGGACGGCCAGGAGCGCTGCGTTGCCTGTAACCTGTGTGCGGTTGCCTGTCCGGTCGGCTGTATCTCGCTGCAGAAAGCGGAGATGCAGGATGGCCGCTGGTACCCGGAGTTCTTCCGTATTAACTTCTCGCGCTGCATTTTCTGTGGCCTGTGCGAAGAGGCTTGCCCGACCACTGCGATTCAGCTTACCCCGGACTTCGAGCTGGGTGAGTTTAAGCGTCAGGATCTGGTGTATGAAAAAGACGACCTGCTAATCTCCGGTCCGGGCAAATACCCGGAATATAACTTCTACCGGATGGCGGGTATGGCGATTGAAGGTAAAGACAAAGGCTTTGCTGAAAACGAAGCTAAACCTATCGACGTCAAGGGCTTGTTACCTTAAGGAGCCAGGTATGGAATTTGCATTTTATATTTGCGGACTGGTTGCGGTGCTGGCGACGTTGCGCGTTATCACCCATACCAACCCGGTACATGCGTTGCTGTACCTGATTATCTCTTTGCTGGCGGTATCCGGGGTGTTTTTCTCGCTCGGTGCTTATTTTGCCGGTGCGTTGGAGATTATCGTTTATGCCGGCGCGATCATGGTGCTGTTCGTCTTCGTCGTAATGATGCTGAACCTCGGCGGTGCCGAAGTGCAGCAGGAGCGGGAATGGCTGAAGCCGGGGGCATGGGTTGGACCTGGCCTGCTGTCGTTGGTGCTGCTGGCGGTGCTGGTTTACGCCATCCGTACCGTTAATGACCAGGGAATTGACGGTACGATGATCGATGCAAAACAGGTCGGTATCAGCCTGTTCGGTCCTTACGTACTGGCGGTGGAACTGGCGTCTATGCTGCTGCTGGCTGGTCTGGTGGTGGCGTTCCATATTGGTCGTGAGCAGCGTGCTGGTGAATTGCTGAGCAACCGTCAGGACGACGCGTTAAAAAGTAAGAAGGAGGAGAGAGTATGATCCCTCTGCAACATGGACTGATTCTGGCGGCCGTGCTGTTTGTTCTGGGGCTGACCGCCGTGACTATCCGTCGCAATATGCTGTTTATGTTGATCGGCCTCGAAATCATGATTAACGCTGCGGCACTGGCGTTTGTGGTGGCGGGGAGCTACTGGGGTCAGGCCGACGGTCAGGTGATGTTTATCCTGGCAATCAGCCTGGCGGCCGCTGAGGCCAGTATCGGCCTGGCGCTGCTGCTGCAGTTACATCGCCGCAGCCAGAACCTCAACATTGACAAAGTGAGCGAGATGCGCGGATGAACCTTCTCTATTTAACAATCCTTTTTCCGCTAATCGGTTTTCTTCTGCTGGCGTTTTCTCGTGGCCGCTGGTCGGAAAACCTGTCTGCAACCGTGGGAATAGGGTCCGTCGGACTGGCGGCGCTGGTCACGGTGTACGCCGGGATCGACTTTTTCAACAATGGACAGCAGGTGTTTAACCAGGCGCTGTGGACCTGGATGCACGTTGGCAACTTCAAAATCGATGTGAACCTGACGCTGGACGGCCTGTCGCTGACCATGCTGTCGGTGGTCACCGGCGTTGGCTTCTTCATCCACATGTTTGCTTCCTGGTACATGCGTGGGGAAGAGGGATATTCGCGCTTCTTCGCCTATACCAACCTGTTTATCGCCAGCATGGTGGTTCTGGTACTGGCCGATAACCTGATGCTGATGTATCTCGGTTGGGAAGGGGTGGGCCTGTGTTCCTATCTGCTGATCGGCTTCTACTACACCGAGTCGAAAAACGGCGCGGCCGCCATGAAGGCGTTTATTATTACCCGCGTGGGTGACGTGTTCCTGGCATTCGCGTTGTTTATTCTCTACAACGAGCTGGGCACGCTGAACTTCCGTGAAATGGTCGCCCTGGCCCCGGCACACTTTGCCGCTGACAACAGCATGTTGCAGTGGGCAACGCTGATGCTGCTGGGCGGTGCGGTAGGTAAATCTGCCCAGCTGCCGTTGCAGACCTGGCTGGCCGATGCGATGGCGGGTCCAACCCCGGTATCGGCCCTGATCCACGCAGCAACGATGGTGACCGCCGGTGTTTACCTGATTGCGCGCACCCACGGTCTGTTCCTGCTGACCCCGGAAGTGCTGCATCTGGTGGGCATTATCGGTGCGATTACGCTGGTGCTGGCGGGCTTTGCCGCGCTGGTCCAGACCGACATCAAACGCGTGCTGGCTTATTCAACGATGAGTCAGATTGGCTATATGTTCCTTGCGCTGGGCGTTCAGGCGTGGGATGCGGCCATTTTCCACCTGATGACCCATGCGTTCTTCAAAGCGCTGCTGTTCCTCTCGTCCGGTTCGGTGATCCTGGCCTGCCACCACGAGCAGAACATCTTCAAGATGGGTGGCCTGCGTAAGAGCATTCCGCTGGTGTACGTCTGCTTCCTGGTCGGTGGCGCGGCGCTGTCGGCGCTGCCGCTGGTCACCGCAGGCTTCTTTAGTAAGGATGAGATCCTGGCGGGAGCGCTGGCGAACGGCCATATCAACCTGATGGTTGCGGGTCTGGCAGGCGCCTTTATGACGTCGCTCTACACCTTCCGCATGATCTTTATCACCTTCCACGGTGAAGAGAAAATTCATGCTCATGCCGGGAAAGGGATCACTCACCATCTGCCGCTGATTGTGCTGTTAGTTCTCTCAACCTTTATTGGTGCGATGATCGTACCGCCGCTGAAAGGCGTACTGCCGGAGACCACTGAACTGGCACACGGCAGCGTGATGATGCTGGAAATTGCCTCCGGCGTGGTGGCGATTGTCGGTATTCTGCTGGCTGCCGCACTGTGGCTGGGCAAACGCACGCTGGTTAGCGCGATTGCCAACAGCGCACCGGGCCGTTTCTTCTCAACCTGGTGGTTTGCTGCCTGGGGCTTCGACTGGCTGTATGACAAAGTCTTCGTTAAGCCTTATCTCGGCATTGCCTGGCTGCTGCAGCGCGACCCGCTTAATTCAGTGATGAATTTACCGGCGATTCTCGCGCGGATGGGCAACAAAGGCCTGGTGACTGGCGAAAACGGTTATCTGCGCTGGTATCTTGCCGCGACGAGTATCGGTGCCGTTGTCGTCCTGTATCTGCTGATGGTGCTGTAAAGGTTAGTGAGTTGGGGTGGAGCTGAGCTTCACCCCAGTAGAAAAATTCGAAATAAAGGGAACAAACCGCCATGTTATTACCTTGGCTTATACTCCTCCCCTTCGTCGGTGGTCTGTTGTGCTGGCAGCTCGAACGCTTTGGACCCAAAGTGCCGCGCTGGATTGCATTGATCGCGATGGGGCTGACGCTGGCGCTGTCACTGCAGCTGTGGATGCAGGGTGGTTACTCACTGACCCAGGCTTCCGGGCTGCCGCAGTGGCAATCTGAATTTAACGTGCCGTGGATACCGCGCTTTGGCATTCATTTCCATCTCGCACTGGACGGTTTGTCGCTGCTGATGGTGGTGCTGACCGGCCTGCTCGGCGTGATGGCGATTCTCTGCTCATGGAATGAAATTGAGAAGTGGCAGGGCTTTTTCCACCTGAACCTGCTGTGGATCCTGGGCGGCGTTATCGGCGTATTCCTTGCCGTTGACCTGTTCCTGTTCTTCTTCTTCTGGGAAATGATGCTGGTGCCGATGTACTTCCTGATCGCTCTGTGGGGCCATAAAGCCTCCGACGGGAAGACGCGTATTACGGCGGCAACCAAGTTCTTCATCTATACCCAGGCAAGCGGCCTGATCATGCTGATCGCCATTCTGGCGCTGGTCTTTGTTCATTACAACGCCACCGGCGTATGGACCTTCAACTACGAAGATCTGTTGAAAACGCCGATGTCGCATACGGTTGAATACGTGCTGATGCTCGGCTTCTTTATTGCTTTCGCGGTAAAAATGCCGGTGGTACCACTGCACGGCTGGCTGCCGGACGCGCACAGCCAGGCACCGACCGCCGGTTCCGTTGACCTGGCGGGTATCCTGCTGAAAACTGCCGCCTACGGTCTGCTGCGCTTTGCCTTGCCGCTGTTCCCGAATGCGTCGGCAGAGTTTGCTCCGATTGCAATGTGGCTGGGGATTATCGGTATCTTCTACGGCGCATGGATGGCCTTCTCTCAGTACGATATCAAGCGCCTGATTGCTTACACCTCGATCTCCCATATGGGCTTTGTGCTGATTGCGATTTACACCGGCAGCCAGCTGGCTTATCAGGGCGCGGTGATTCAGATGATTGCGCACGGTCTGTCTGCGGCCGCGCTGTTTATTCTGTGTGGTCAGCTGTACGAGCGTCTGCATACGCGTGATATGCGCCAGATGGGCGGTCTGTGGTCGCGCATCAAATGGCTGCCCGGCCTGTCGCTGTTCTTTGCGGTGGCAAACCTGGGGATGCCGGGCACCGGTAACTTCGTGGGTGAGTTTATGATCCTGACCGGCAGCTTCCAGAGCGTACCGACGATCATTCTGATTGCCACGTTCGGACTGGTGTTTGCATCGGTTTACTCACTGATCATGATGCAGCGCGCTTACTACGGTGCGCCTAAGTCAGATACGCCACTGCGCGGTATGTCAGCGCGTGAGTTCCTGATGATCATGGTGCTGGTTGTCCTGCTGGTGCTGCTGGGCGTTTATCCGCAGCCGATTCTGGATACCTCCCACGCTGCGATGAGTAACATCCAGCAGTGGTTTACCGCTTCAATTTCAACTACAAGGCCGTAATTCGCCATGACAATAACTCCTCAACAACTGATCGCACTTCTGCCGCTGCTGATCGTCGGATTGACGGTGGTAGTTGTGATGCTGTCCATTGCGTGGCGACGCAACCATTTCGTCAATGCAACACTGGCGGTAATTGGTCTGAACCTGGCGCTGTTATCTCTTTACTTTGTCGGCCAGGCAGGGCCAATGGATGTTACCCCGCTGCTGCGGGTGGACGGTTACTCCATGCTCTACACGGGCCTGGTGATCCTTGCCAGCCTCGCGACCTGCACCTTTGCTTATCCGTGGCTGGCTGGCTACCCGGATAACCGTGAAGAGTTTTATCTGCTGGTGCTGATCGCCGCACTGGGCGGTATTGTGTTGGCCAGCGCCAACCATCTTGCGTCGCTGTTTATTGGTATTGAGCTGATCTCCCTGCCGCTGTTCGGGCTGGTGGGCTACGCCTTCCAGCAGAAACGTTCGCTGGAAGCCGCCATCAAATATACCATCCTGTCCGCTGCAGCATCGTCATTCCTGCTGTTCGGTATGGCGCTGGTGTATGCAGATTCCGGCAACCTCGGCTTCGTTGCGCTGGGCAAGAGCCTGAATGATGGTCTGATTCAGCAGCCTCTGCTGCTGGTCGGTCTTGGCCTGATGATCGTGGGCTTTGGCTTTAAGCTGTCGCTGGTTCCGTTCCATCTGTGGACGCCGGACGTTTATCAGGGCGCCCCCGCTCCGGTGACAACCTTCCTCGCGACCGCCAGTAAAATCGCTATCTTCGCCGTGCTGATGCGTTTGTTTATGTACGCGCCGATGGCAGACAGCGAAGGCGTGCGCACCGTGTTGGGCATTATTGCCGTTGCCTCAATGCTCTTCGGTAACCTGATGGCGATTTCGCAGAACAACATCAAGCGTATGCTGGGTTACTCCTCAATTGCGCACATGGGTTACCTGCTGGTCGCACTGGTGGCCGTACAGACCCATCAGCTGTCGCTGGAAACCGTGGGTGTTTACCTGGCGGGTTATCTGTTCAGCAGCCTCGGTGCTTTTGGTGTGGTCAGCATGATGTCCAGTCCTTATACCGGACCGGATGCGGACTCGCTTTACTCTTACCGTGGCCTGTTCTGGCATCGTCCGGTGCTGTCTGCGGTAATGACGGTGGTGATGCTGTCGCTGGCGGGTATTCCAATGACGCTGGGCTTTATTGGTAAATTCTACGTGCTGGCAGTGGGCGTGAGCGCCGATCTGTGGTGGCTGACCGGTGCCGTGGTGCTCGGCAGCGCCATCGGTCTGTACTACTATCTGCGCGTGACGGTCAGCCTTTATCTGACGCCGCCGGAAATTGCGATGCGCGATGCGCCTTCTAACTGGGCGTTCACCGCAGGTGGGGTTGTGGTCCTGATCTCTGCGATTCTGGTGCTGCTGCTGGGTATCTATCCTCAGCCGCTGATTACGCTGGTTAATCTGGCACAGCCGTTGATGTAAGTTGCGTTAATCCAGGTAATAATCGGGCCCTTGTGGCCCGATTTTTTTTGCTCAGAGGAACAGGTATGGATCTGCACTGGTATGACTTACACCACAGCCAACTCAGTACAACTCAGCTTTATCAGCTACTGGCACTGCGCAATGCCGTCTTTATTGTCGAGCAGCAGTGCCCGTATCTGGATATCGATGGGGCAGACCTGAGCGGCGATAACCGGCACATTCTGGGGCTTATCGATGAGCGACTGGTTGCCTACGCGCGCATTCTGGTACCGCAGGAGTCCGATCAGCCGGTGAAGATCGGGCGGGTCATTATTTCCGGAGAGGCGCGGGGTCTGAACCTGGGTAGCAGACTGATGGAGCAGGCTATCGACAGCAGTGAACGTCACTGGCCGCAGCGGGCGCTTTTTCTCTCCGCGCAGGCGCATCTGCAACGGTTCTACGGGCGGCTGGGCTTTGTGGCGGTAAGCGGCGAATATCTTGAGGATGATATTCCGCACGTTGATATGCTGCGGGCGCAGTAAAGACCTATCCTGACTTCTGTTCGCAGGCGGCTGGCTGAAATCAGCAGCCGGGTCGTCGGAGTGTGCCGGGTAAACGACAGCCTGCATTAAAAAGGCGACCCGTTTCAGGTCGCCTTTTGCATGTTCACCGGCTGATCGGCAAGGATAACGGCGTTATCCTGCGGTCATTACCCGGTCGTCAACGTATTTGCGCTTGTCCGCCGGTGGCGGGAAATACTGGTACAGCCAGGTTTCACTCAGCGTCTCATCTTTGGTGCGCAGGAACATACGCATGTTTACCGCTGCGGTTGAATCGCTGTTTGGATACCAGTCAAACAGAATACGGTAGCCATCGATGGGCTCAACGTAGAGGATCTCAACCTGTTTTATCGTGCCTGAGGAGACTTCGATCACCGGCTCAATCCCCTTCGGTGCCGCGGCTTTCAGATCGCCACCGACAAAGTCCACGGCAAAACGACGTGCCCAGACGTCAGGATAGTGTTCACCCGGTGCCCAGCCCTCAGGGAAGCCGCCCATGCCGGTGCGGGTAGCGTTAACCCGTGCCAGGTCACTGTGAACCGGCGGCAGGCCACTCCAGTAAAGCTTGTACTGGAAGCTGTGCTCGCTGCCGGCTTTGATAGGTTCGGCAGGCTGCCAGAAGCAGACGATGTTATCCAGCGTCTCTCCGGTGGTCGGGATCTCCATCAGGTTTACCGCACCTTTACCCCATTTACCTACCGGCTCCACCCACAGGCTCGGGCGCTTGTTATACCAGCCGATCACGTCCTGATAGCTCTGGAAGTCATGATTAAGCTGCAGCATGCCAAACCCGCGCGGATTGTCATCCGCGTAGGCGTTAAAGGTCAGGCGCTGCGGATTGTTCAGCGGGCGACAGATCCATTCACCGGCGCCGGTCCACATGGCCAGGCGATCGGAGTCGTGGATCTGGGGATGGATGGTATCGCACATGCGGCGTTCATTATTGCCGCAGCTGAACATGGTGGTCATCGGCGCGATACCCAACTGCCCGATATCTTTACGCGCGCAGATGTGATTTTCCACTTCCATTACTACGCGCTTTTCTTCGCAGTGGATGGTGAACTTGAATGCCCCGGTACAGCTTGGGCCATCGAGCAGGGTGTAGACGATAAAGGTCGTATCATCAGCCTTCGGCGTTTCAAACCAGAAGGCGGTGAAGTCAGGGAACTCTTCCTTGCCGTTACTGAAGGTATCGATAGCCAGACCGCGTGCGGAAAGTCCGTACTGGTAGGTATCATCAACGGCACGGAAATAGCTGGCACCCAGGAAGGAGACGATGTCCCGGCGTGCCAGTTCGGGTTTTTTAAATGCGCGAAAACCAGCGAAGCCGAGGTCGGTTTTACCTTCCAGCTGGGTGGTATCAACGTGCGCGTTGTTGTAGTTGAACAGCTCGGGGCGGAAATGAATCTCGCGCGCTTCCCGGCTGCCACTGTCCACGGAGAACATGCGGATACGGCGCTTGAAGCCCATACCCACATGGAAGAACTGAACGTCAAGCTGACGGTTATCAATGCCGTTCCACAGCGAGTGGCTGGCATCGTACTGAATTTCGTTATAGGCCTGTGGGGTTAAGGTGGCCAGGGTTTGCGGCAGCGGGGCCGGGGCACCGCCGTAAGGTTTTTTCGCCAGATCGGCGGCTAATTTTTGCAGCACCTTGAAATCAAAGCGCACTGCATTACCGTCGGCAATCCCGCTGTCTGCCCAGGCGGCCTGGGAGAACAGGGTGGAGAAACCAGACATTCCACCTAAGGTTGCGAATGCCATTGACGCTTTCATAAACATTCTTCGATTCATGCCAGAAATCATATCCTTTGCTGAACGGAGCTTGTGTTGACTGTCGCGCGTACTACACGCATTCGCGTCGCCGGATTTCGCCCGACGACAGGGAGTTACGACAGCTTGCCTGGTGACTAATTCAGTTCAGGCAAAATTTATCAGATAAATCCAAAAACCGCAGTGATTTCCACTGCTAAGCCGCGCGGAAGGTGCAATAAACAGCATCTTTGTCAACGCCCGGCAGCGTCCGGCAGCCGTGAGTGAGGAAAGAGCACTCTTTTTCCCGTGCACGGTGAAAAATAGGGTCTATAGTTACTCAGCAAACAATGTGTAATTCGCCCACGGAGGATGAAAATGGCTACACAGACTGAATCGCATGAAACCCGACTGGATGACGATCTGGCTTTGCTGACTAAAACACTGGAAGACGTGTTGAAGTCATCGGGCGATCCGGCTGACCAGAAGTACATCGAACTCAAGGCCAGAGCGGAGAACTCACTGAATGAAGTGAAATCGCGCATCAGCAATGCCTCTGATACCTACTACCACCGTGCCCGTCAGGCAGTTTCGCGTGCCGATGAATACGTTCATGATAAGCCGTGGCAGGGGATTGGCGTCGGTGCCACCCTGGGTCTGGTGATCGGACTTCTGCTGGCTCGCCGTTAACGGGTCGTACTCAGGTGCCCTTCCGCGGGCACCTGAATTTTCACGGGTCCCGCGATAATCCCGCCGTTTTACTCAGAATAAAACCTGCCTGATGCGGGTTCAAATCAAAAAGAACCCAAAAATCCCTGCTTATAATGCCTTCAGTCAATTTGATCTGGAGTGGCAATGTCGCACGCAACGTTCAATCGCCGCTGGGCCACGGTTCTGATAGAAACGCTTACGCGACACGATATCCGGCACGTGTGTATTGCACCCGGATCGCGTTCGGCACCGCTGGCGCTGGCCGTCGCCGCGAATCCAAAGCTGGTTTGCCATACCCACTTTGATGAGCGTGGACTCGGCTTTTTAGCGCTGGGCCTGGCAAAAAGCAGCGGTCAACGGGTGGCCATTGTGGTGACCTCGGGAACGGCCGTTGCCAACCTCTATCCGTCGCTGGTGGAAGCCCGCCAGGGGGGCGAAAAACTGGTGGCGGTGACCGCCGATCGTCCGACCGAGCTGATCGGCTGCGGAGCCAATCAGGCGATCGAACAGACGGGGATCTTCGCTTCCCACGTCAGCGCTGCACTTAACCTTCCGCGACCCACGCCGGATATTCCTGCACGCTGGCTGGTGTCGGCGCTGGATATGCTGCTGTCCGGGCAGAGCCACGGAGCGGTGCACATCAACTGCCCGTTTTCAGAGCCGCTGTACGGTGAGGATGACGGCAGCTACCGCGCATGGGTTGATGAGCTGGGCGAGTGGTGGCACAGCCCGTCTCCCTGGATCCACTATCCTGCGACGCCCGGCGTTCCACAGATGCCGGACTGGTTTTTTGCCCGCCAGCAGCGCGGCGTGGTCGTGGCGGGCAGAGTCAGCGCCGCTGAAGGGCAGCAGATTGCCGAATGGGCCGGGCAGCTTGGCTGGCCGCTGTTGAGTGATGTTCTGTCGCAGACCGGCCAGCCGCTGCCTTACTCCGCACTCTGGCTTGGACATCCTCAGGCCCGACAGGCGCTGAACGACGCGCAGTTAGTAGTGCAGTTTGGCAGCAGCCTGACCAGCCGCAACCTTTTGCAGTTCCAGCAGCAGTGTCAGGTGACCAGGTGGTGGTTAATTGACCCCGCGCCCGGTCAGCGCGATCCCGCTTTTCATCGCGGCATCCGCGTGCAGGCCCGTGCGGAGGCGTGGCTGGCCTGTCACCCGGCGGTAGCGCACCAGTCCTGGTGTCCGCAGCTGGCGATACTGGCAGACAAGACCCGGCGCTGTCTGTCGCGGCATCTGACCAGCTTTGGCGAAGCGCAGCTGGCAGCCCGACTGCCGGAGTTACTGCCGGAGAAAGGTGTACTGTTTATCGGCAACAGCCTGGCGATCCGGCTGGTGGATGCTCTGTCCCGTCTGCCTGCGGGCTATCCGCTGTACAGCAATCGGGGGGCCAGCGGCATCGACGGACTTATTGCCACTGCCGCTGGCGTGCAGCGCGGTCTCGGCCAGCCGCTGTTACTGCTGCTGGGGGACCTCTCCGCCCTGTATGATATCAACAGCCTGGCACTGCTTCAGCAGGCATCCGCTCCGGTCGTGGTGCTGCTGGTGAACAACCAGGGAGGGCAAATTTTCTCTTTACTGCCAACGCCGGAGCATCAACGCGAGCGCCTCTTCACCCTGCCGCCAAAGGTGGACTTCAGCCAGGCGGCGGCTGCCTTTGGTCTGAACTACCGGCGTGCGGAAAGCTGGCCTGCGCTGTCAGAGGCGGTCCGCGAGGGATTCACGCGCGGCGTCACGCTTATTGAAGCGGTTTGCGACGGCGATGCGGGGGCGCAAAGTCTGGCAGACCTGCTTAGCGAGGTCATCACGCTGTGATTTTACATGCGCGCTGGCAGGGACATCATCGTAGCATCAGGCCGGTGCTGGTCTGGCTGCATGGCTTTCTTGGCAGTGCGGATGACTGGCTGCCGGTGCAGCACTACTTCAGGCACTGGCCGCTGCTCAGTGTCGATCTGCCCGGCCACGGAGGTTCACAGGCACAGACCGTAAGCGGCTTCGATGACATTTCACAGCGGTTAAACGCCACGCTGGACTACCATCAGGTTGAACGCTACTGGCTAATCGGCTATTCCCTTGGCGCCCGACTGGCGTTTTATCATGCCTGCCGCCACGATGACGGCAGGCTGTGCGGCCTGCTGGCCGAAGCCGGTCACTTTGGTCTTAGCCGTCAAAGCGAGCGCGCAACGCGCCGTGAGCATGATTTTGGCTGGGCGCAGCGTTTCCGCCAGCTGCCTTTGCCGCAGGTTCTCAGCCAGTGGTATCAACAACCGGTATTTGCCGAGCTCACCTGCCCGCAGCGGCAGGCGATGATCGCCCGCCGGCTCAACAATCGTGCGGAAGGGCTGGCAACGATGCTGGAGGCGACCTCTCTCTCCGCACAGCCGGACCTGCTGCCGGAACTGCGGCAAATCCCACTCCCTTTCCATTATCTGTGCGGTGAATGGGACCTCAAATTCTTACAGCTGGCAGAGCAGTCGAACCAGAATCCGGTCGTGATCCGCAATGCCGGACACAACACGCACCTGGCAAACCCAATGGCATTCGCCCATCAGCTTTCGCTGTTGCTGAATCACTATTAAAAGGAGCTCCGATGATCTCTCCCGACGAATCGATGCTGACTGCCCCGGTGCAGTGGCTGCCCGTACCGCTGGAATTCAACGATATCCGCTATCAAAAAACGGCGGACGGCATTGCGAAAATCACCCTTAATCGTCCACAGGTGCGCAATGCGTTCCGCCCCCTGACAGTGACGGAAATACAGCAGGCGCTGGATGACGCCCGCCGCGATCCGGCTGTTGGGGTGATTATCCTGACCGGCGAGGGCGATCTGGCTTTCTGCGCCGGCGGCGATCAGAAAGTTCGCGGTGATTACGGCGGCTATCAGGATGAGTCCGGGGTACATCACCTCAACGTGCTGGACCTTCAGCGACAGATCCGCACCTGCCCCAAGCCCGTCGTGGCGATGGTTGCCGGTTATGCGGTGGGGGGCGGCCACGTGTTGCATATGATGTGCGATCTGACCATCGCGGCAGATAACGCGCAGTTTGGCCAGACCGGACCGAAGGTGGGCTCCTTTGACGGCGGCTGGGGGGCGGCCTATATGGCCCGGATTGTCGGGCAGAAAAAAGCCCGTGAGATCTGGTTCCTCTGTCGGATGTACAGCGCGCAGCAGGCGCTGGACATGGGACTGGTCAACACGGTGGTACCGCTGGCGCAGCTTGAGCAGGAAACGGTGCGCTGGTGCCGCGAGATGTTACAAAACAGCCCGATGGCGCTGCGCTGTCTGAAAGCAGCACTGAACGCTGACTGTGATGGCCAGGCCGGATTGCAGGAGCTGGCCGGTAACGCCACTATGCTGTTCTACATGACCGAAGAGGGGCAGGAAGGGCGTAACGCTTTTAATCAGAAGCGCCGGCCCGACTTCTCATCCTTCCGGCGTAATCCTTAATGCGCAGCGCAACGCTGTTTAGCTATCAGCTGGCGCTGGATGCGGGCGTCATCCTGCGCCAGCAGCGGTTGAAAAGCCGTCGGGGAATGCTGGTGAAGCTGGTCAGTGAGCAGGGCGAAGGATGGGGTGAGATCGCCCCCCTGCCGCAGTTCAGCGTGGAAACGCCAGAAGCTGCGCAGCAGCAGGCGGTAGAGTGGCTGGCGCGCTGGTGTGCCGGTGAACAGCCGGAGGAGAGCCCGCTGCCTTCGGTGGCCTTCGGGATCAGCTGCGCGCTGGCCGAGCTGTCAGGGCAGCTATCGGCCGAAGGCTGCTGGCAAAGTGCGCTGCTGTGCAGCGGTGACCCGGATACGCTGTTCACACGCTTACAGAACAAACCCGCACCGCTGGCAAAAATTAAAGTGGGGCTGTATGAAGCGGTACGCGACGGTATGCAGGTCAACCTGCTGCTGGAGGCGATACCGGACCTGACGCTGCGGCTGGATGCTAACCGCAGCTGGACGCTGGAACGGGCACTGCAGTTTGCCCGCTATGTGTCCACCGGACTGCGCGGTCGAATCGCCTTTCTGGAAGAGCCGTGCCGCACGGTGGCAGAGAGTATCGCCTTTGCGCGGCAGACCGGGATTGCCATTGCCTGGGATGAAAGCCTGCGTGAGGATGCCGCGCTGTTAAGCGCACAGCCGGGCGTCAGGGCTCTGGTGATCAAGCCAACGCTGACCGGCAGTGTGCAAAAAGTACAGCAGCAGGTTGCTGGGGCACTGCGCATGGGGCTTACCCCGGTCATTGGCTCTGCGCTGGAGTCCAGCCTTGGCCTGACACAGCTGGCGCGGCTGGCGCACAAGCTGACGCCGGGCATTGTGCCCGGGCTGGATACCCTGTCGCTGATGCAGCAACAGCTGCTGCGACCGTGGCCGGGCAGCAGCTTACCGCTCTCAGGAAGGGAGGAACTGCAATGTCTGTGGCAGCAATAAACGACTGGCCCTGGCTGCACTGGCTGCAGCGTTATCCGCAGGCGACAGCCATCGACAGCGGGGATGAAACCCTGAGCTGGCAGCAGCTGGCTGAACGGATTGCCGGACAGGCTAACGGCTTCCGCCGCCAGGGGGTGAAGCCGGACGGGGTGGTGGCACTCCGCAGCCGCAACAGCCTTGAGGCGGTACTGGCCTGGCTGAGCCTGCTGGCCTGCGGTGCGAAGGTGCTGATGCTCAATCCGCAGCTGCCGGATGCGCAGCTGGATCGGCTGCTGCCGGGCCTGGGTTTATCGTTCGCACTCAGTATCGATGCCCCGCCGATTCCGCAGACGGCTCAGCTGACGCTGGCAGCGGCACCCGGGCGGGTGAATCATCCCTGGCTGCGTAGTGCGCCAGCCACCCTGACCCTGACGTCGGGGACAACCGGGCGGGCGAAAGCGGCAGTGCACACCTTTGATGCTCACTTGCTCAGTGCGGCTGCGGTGATTGAACGGCTGGATTTCACGCCGCGGGATCGCTGGCTGTTATCGCTCCCTCTGTACCACGTTTCCGGCATGGGGATTATCTGGCGATGGCTGTCCGCCGGAGCAACGCTGGTCATCGAACGATCGCAGGATCTGTCGGCGGCGCTGGCACGCAGCAGTTTTGCCTCACTGGTGCCAACCCAGCTGTGGCGATTACTGAATCAGCCAACGCCGCCATCCGGCCTGCGTGCCGTGCTGCTGGGCGGCGCGGCGATCCCGGCTGAACTGACCCGCCAGGCAGAAGCGGCGGGGATCCGCTGCTGGTGTGGCTATGGTCTGACGGAGAGCGCTTCCACGGTATGTGTCGGGCGTGCGGACGGGACGGGCAGTGTTGGCAGGCCGCTGTCGGGGCAGGCGCTGAGGCTGGTGAACGGGGAGGTGTGGCTGCGCTCAGCGACGCTGGCAAAAGGCTACTGGCTTGATGGTCAGCTGCAGCCACTGACCGATGAAGACGGCTGGCTGCATACGGGGGATCTTGCGCACGCGCATCAGGGCGAACTGTGGATTGACGGGCGACGCGATAATCTGTTTTTCTGCGGCGGTGAAGCGGTGCAGCCCGAGGCGATTGAACGGGTATTGCTGGCGCATCCGGCCGTCACGCAGGCCGTGGTGGTGCCGCAGGCCGACAGTGAATACGGCCAGCGCCCGGTCGCGCTGGTGGCGGCGGAAATCGCATTGGATAAGCTTGCCGACTGGGCAGCCCCTCAGCTGGCGGGCTATCAACGTCCGGTGGACTGGTATTCCCTGCCGCAGCTCGCGGGAGAGCAGATTAAGCCGTCGCGCCATCGACTACAGGCGTGGCTTGAGCACCGGAAATAGAGGGAAAAATCACATTGTGTTTATCGGGTGGGCTTCCTACAGTGTAAAGACCTGAGAAACCCGGAGAATAAAATGATAAGAGTGGAAATGCTCGCCACTGGTGATGAAGTGCTGCACGGTCAGATTGTGGATACTAACGCTGCCTGGCTGGCCGGGGTGCTTTTTGAAAACGGTTTACCAATGACCAGCCGCCAGACGGTAGGTGACAGCCTTCCGGAGCTGGTCAGCGTGCTCACCGAGCGCAGCAAAATCGCCGATATCCTGATCGTCAACGGAGGCCTGGGGCCGACCAGCGATGACCTCAGCTCGCTGGCTGCCGCAACGGCGGCGGGAGTCGGGCTACAGTTTCACCCGGAGTGGCTGGCCAAAATGGAAGCGTTCTTTGCCAGCCGGGGTAAAACGATGGCGCCGAGCAACCGCAAGCAGGCGGAGATCCCGATCGGTGCCGAGATGCTGGACAACCCCGTGGGCACCGCCTGTGGTTTTGCTATTGAGCTGAACCGCTGCTGGATTTTCTTTACGCCTGGCGTACCGTCAGAGTTTAAAACGATGGTTAACGACGAGATCCTGCCGCGTCTTAAGGCCCGTTATTCGCTGCCTGAACCACCGCTGTGCCTGCGGATGACCACTTTTGGACGCGGCGAGAGCGATCTGGCTTCGGCGATTGAACCGCTGCCGCTGCCGGAAGGCGTGGTGATGGGCTACCGCGCTTCGATGCCGATTATTGAACTCAAGCTTAACGGCCCGGCAGACAAGCTGGCCGAGATGGAGCAGTTCTGGCAGCAGGTAAGGGAAATTGCCGGTGACAGCGTGATTTTCGAAGGCCGGGAAGGGCTGCCGGAGCAGCTGGCGCGGCGGCTGGATGAACGCGAGCTGTCGCTGAGCGTCAGCGAGCAGTTCACCGCCGGATTGCTGCAATGGCAACTGATTTCAGCGGGCGCCAGACTCAATGCGGGCAACGTGATGCCGAATCGCCCGGAGTCGCTGACGCAGCTGGCCGAACGCAGCCGGGTGCTGGCTGAGGAAAATGGCGCACAGGTGGTGCTGATGGTGGGCGGCATTGAAGAGGATGCGCTGGGATTTGCCCTGAACACGCCGGACGGCATCTTTGCGCAGCGGGTGAAGTTTAGCGTCAGCCGCCACGGCCTGAAAGCGAAGCAGGATATGGCCGCCATGCTGGCGCTGAACATGCTGCGCCGCTGGCTGAATGGTCAGACGGTCACCACCGGCCACGGCTGGATTGAGGTGCTGGAAACCCTCTAATAGCGGTCGGGTATTCGTGCGCCGACGCTGCGGCGTCTGAATACCCGTGAGCCCGTTTCCCGGCGGGAACCGCCGTGCTTACAGTTCGATCTCGATATCGCCCTGCGCCTGACAGCAGCAGGGCAGGATTTCACCCTGCTGAATAAACGCCAGCGGCTTGCTCGCGTAGCTGACTTCACCCTTCAGCAGGCGGGTCCGGCAGGAACCACAGTAACCTTCCCGACACTGATACTCAATACAGACTTTGTTCGCCTCAAGCGCGGCGAGCAGGGAAGTATGATGCTCTCTGCACTCCAGCTGTGTACCGGACGAGCGCAGCGTAATAATCGAACGCGCCATTTTACAGTTCGAAGTCGCTGAGGTCGTCAGCGTTGACTTCCGAATCAATCTGGCCGACCAGATATGAGCTGACCTCCACTTCCTGCGGCGCAACCTGCACATTGTCCGACACCAGCCAGGAGTTAATCCACGGGATCGGATTGGAACGGGTTTTGAACGGCAGATCGAGACCCACGGCATTCATGCGAATATTGGTGATATATTCAATGTACTGCCACAGGATATCTTTATTCAGGCCGATCATCGATCCACCGCTGAACAGATATTCCGCCCACTCTTTTTCCTGCTCTGCGGCCAGCACAAACAGGTCGTAGCACTCCTGGCGACACTCCTCGGCAATCTCGGCCATTTCCGGGTCGTCTTCGCCGCTGCGCAGCAGGTTCAGCATATGCTGGGTGCCGGTCAGGTGCAGCGCTTCGTCACGGGCGATAAGCTTGATGATTTTGGCATTGCCTTCCATCAGTTCACGTTCGGCAAAGGCAAACGAGCAGGCGAAGCTGACGTAGAAGCGGATCGCTTCCAGCGCATTGACGCTCATCAGGCAGATATAGAGCTGCTTTTTCAGCGCGCGCAGGCTCACGGTGACGGTTTTACCGGCAACCTCGTGGGTGCCTTCGCCCAGCAGATGCCAGTAGTTGGTCATCTCGATCAGATCGTCGTAGTAGCCGGAGATATCTTTCGCGCGGGAGAGGATCTGCTCATTAGCCACGATGTCGTCGAATACCGCCGCCGGATCGTTGACGATATTGCGGATAATATGGGTATAAGAGCGCGAGTGGATCGTTTCTGAGAACGCCCAGGTCTCTACCCAGGTTTCCAGTTCGGGGATCGAAATCAGCGGCAGCAGCGCAACGTTCGGGCTGCGTCCCTGAATGGAGTCCAGCAGGGTCTGATACTTCAGATTACTGATGAAAATATGCTTTTCGTGCTCGGGCAGCGCCTGATAGTCGATGCGATCGCGCGAGACATCCACCTCTTCCGGGCGCCAGAAGAAGGAGAGCTGCTTTTCAATCAGCTTTTCAAAGATATCGTATTTTTGCTGATCGTAGCGGGCAACGTTGACCGACTGGCCGAAAAACATCGGCTCCAGCAGCTGGTCATTTTTATTCTGTGAAAACGTGGTGTAAGCCATAAATAGTTATCCGTCGTGTGAGCAAACAGTGCTACAGGAAATCAGGGAGGGGGCCAGCGTTGGCCCCCTGACAGATTAGATTTTGCAGGCGCCGCTTTCGCAGCCGTCATCCTGAATTGAAGGTGCCAGGTCGTCCTGCGCATCTTCCGCACCATCACGGGTGTTCTGGTAATACAGCGTTTTCACGCCGAACTTATAGGCGGTGAGCAGATCTTTCAGCAGCTGCTTCATCGGCACTTTACCGTTGGCGAAACGCGTCGGGTCGTAGTTGGTATTGGATGAAATCGCCTGATCGATAAACTTCTGCATCAGACCAACCAGCTGCAGATAGCCATCGTTGTTCGGCATTTCCCACAGCAGTTCGTAGTTGTCTTTCAGACGCTCATACTCCGGCACCACCTGGCGCAGAATACCGTCTTTTGACGCTTTGATGCTGATATGGCCACGTGGTGGTTCAATACCGTTGGTGGCGTTAGAAATCTGCGAAGAGGTTTCTGACGGCATCAGGGCAGACAGCGTGGAGTTACGCAGACCGTGAGTTTTGATCGATTCACGCAGCGCTTCCCAGTCCAGATGCAGCGGCTCGCTGGTGATGGCGTCCAGATCTTTCTTGTAGGTATCAATCGGCAGAATGCCCTGCGCATAGGTGGTTTCGTTAAACCACGGGCAGGCACCCTGTTCGATAGCCAGATCGTTAGAGGCTTTAAGCAGCCAGTACTGAATCGCTTCAAAGGTTTTGTGCGTCAGGTTATTGGCGCTGCCGTCGGAATAGCGCACGCCGTTTTTCGCCAGATAGTAGGCGAAGTTAATCACGCCAATACCGAGCGTGCGGCGACCCATCGCCCCGCGTTTTGCGGCCGGGATAGGGTAATCCTGGTAATCCAGCAGGGCATCCAGCGCACGGACCGCCAGCGTCGCCAGCTCGCGCAGATCGTCAAGGCTGTCAATCGCACCCAGGTTAAACGCGGAGAGGGTACACAGGGCAATCTCGCCGTTTTCGTCGTTAACATCCATCAGCGGTTTGGTCGGCAGCGCGATTTCCAGGCACAGGTTGGACTGGCGAACGGGCGCAATAGCCGGATCGAACGGGCTGTGGGTATTGCAGTGGTCAACGTTCTGGATGTAGATACGACCGGTAGAGGCGCGTTCCTGCATCATCAGAGAGAACAGATCCACCGCTTTCACCCGCTGCTTGCGGATGCTGTCGTCTTTCTCGTACCGGGTATAGAGACGCTCAAACTCTGTCTGATCGGCGAAGAAGGCATCGTACAGGCCCGGCACGTCGGATGGGCTGAACAGGGTGATCTCTTCACCCTTCAGCAGGCGCTGATACATCAGCTTGTTGAGCTGCACGCCGTAGTCCATATGACGTACGCGGTTGCCTTCCACGCCGCGGTTATTTTTCAACACCAGCAGGCTTTCCACTTCCAGGTGCCACATCGGGTAGAACAGCGTTGCCGCCCCGCCGCGCACGCCGCCCTGAGAACAGGATTTCACGGCGGTCTGGAAGTGCTTATAGAACGGGATACAGCCGGTGTGGAAAGCTTCACCACCGCGAATCGGGCTGCCCAGCGCGCGGATGCGGCCCGCATTGATGCCGATACCGGCACGTTGAGAAACGTATTTCACGATCGCGCTGGAGGTGGCGTTAATGGAATCCAGGCTGTCGCCGCACTCGATCAGGACGCAGGAACTGAACTGGCGGGTTGGGGTACGCACGCCGGACATGATTGGCGTCGGCAGCGAGATCTTGAAGGTAGAGATCGCATCGTAAAAGCGCTTAACGTAGTCGAGGCGCGTGTCACGCGGATAGCCGGAGAACAGGCAGGCGGCCACCAGGATATAGAGGAACTGGGCGCTTTCGTAGATTTCACCGCTGACGCGGTTCTGCACCAGGTACTTACCTTCCAGCTGCTTGACCGCGGCGTAGGAGAAGTTCATATCACGCCAGTGGTCGATAAAGCCGTCCATCTGCTCAAACTCTTCGCGGCTGTAGTCTTCCAGCAGATGGCGATCGTACTTGCCCATCTCAACCATGCGTGTCACCTGGTCGATCAGCTTCGGCGGCTCAAACTGGCCGTAAGCTTTTTTACGCAGATGGAAAATAGCCAGGCGGGCGGCCATATACTGGTAATCAGGCGCATCGCGGGAGATCAGGTCGGCTGCAGACTTGATAATCGTCTCATGGATATCGGAGGTGCGGATACCTTCGTAAAACTGGATGTGCGAACGCAGTTCAACCTGAGACACGGAGACATTTTGCAGCCCTTCGGCAGCCCAATCGAGCACACGGTGGATTTTATCAAGATCGATGCGTTCGGTACGGCCATCGCGCTTTGTGACAAGCAGACTCTGATTCATGTCGCGTTTTACCTGTTTTTAAAAATAATCCCCACGTTTATACACAGCTTGCTCGTTGTGAGTAACTCTGTGGATAAACACTACATATAGGGGGTGAGAGAAGACTTGATAACAATATGGTGAGTATTCTAGTAAGTTTCGTCTGCTTAACAAGGCTTGATTTTCACTAAAATTTGCGGTTTGGGAGAGCCGTTTTGGCTGAGGCCGCGTTTCTCAAGGCCCAGGGTCGATGTCAATGGTAAAAGAATTTTTTTAAAATATGATCGAGCGCGGAAATATTGCGCAGCGCTGAAAATTCCAGATTTTTATGGCTCTGAAACGAAGACAATCCCGCAGCATTTCCTGCAACGCAAGGCCTGGCGGAATCAAGCCCCGCAAGACACGGGGCAGAGATTGTTACTTAACGCGGTGCGTATGCACCATATAGTTGACGTCGACGCCCGGCGCCAGCTTAAAGTGATTGGTCAGCGGATTGTAGTGCAGGCCAGTCATATGGCGTTCGCGCAGCGTGGTTTCATCCACCCAGTGCAACAGTTCTGCCGGGCGAATAAACTTCTTAATATCGTGCGTGCCGCGTGGCACCATGCGCAGGACATATTCCGCACCCACAATTGCCATCAGCCAGGATTTACTGTTGCGGTTAATCGTGGAGAAGAACACCTCGCCGCCGGGTTTCACCAACCTGGCACAGGCATGAACCACCGAGCGGGGGTCCGGCACGTGTTCGAGCATCTCCATACAGGTCACCACGTCATACTGCCCGGCAAACTGCTCCGCATGTTCTTCCACCAGCTGCTGGACGTAGTCAATTTTCAACCCACTTTCCAGCGCGTGCAGGCGGGCAACCTGCAGCGGTTCAGCGCCCATATCCAGCCCGGTGACCGCCGCGCCTTCACGCGCCATGCTTTCGGCCAGGATCCCGCCACCGCAGCCGACATCAAGAATTTTTTTACCGAACAGGCCACCGGCATGCTGCGCAATATAGCCCAGGCGCAGCGGGTTGATGCGGTGCAGAGGTTTAAACTCCCCTTCCAGATCCCACCAGCGCGAAGCAACGGCTTCAAATTTCGCAATTTCACCGCTATCAACATTTTGCGCGGACCCGTTTTGTTCTTTATTCATTGGGTTATTACTCCAGCCAAAGTTTGTTCCAGTATACATGTTTCGCGGTGGCTGTGATCAACGCCACGGGGCAGGGCAGCGCCAGAATGCAATAAAGCCGCCAAACTGACGCTTTCCATTCACCCCCTGGGCGCAGTGTGATATACTTTCGCACCTTTGAATCCGGGAATAATCTAGAGGGATAGCGGCTCCATGAGCGACCTAGCCAGAGAAATCACACCGGTTAATATCGAGGAAGAGTTGAAGAACTCTTACCTGGATTATGCCATGTCGGTCATCGTTGGCCGCGCATTACCAGACGTTCGTGATGGCCTAAAGCCGGTTCACCGCCGCGTGCTTTACGCCATGAACGTTCTGGGGAATGACTGGAACAAACCGTATAAAAAATCCGCCCGTGTTGTCGGCGACGTTATCGGTAAATACCACCCGCATGGCGACACCGCCGTGTACGACACCATTGTGCGTATGGCACAGCCGTTCTCCCTGCGTTACATGCTGGTGGATGGCCAGGGCAACTTCGGTTCCGTCGACGGCGACTCCGCTGCAGCGATGCGTTATACCGAAGTGCGCATGTCTAAAATCGCCCACGAACTGCTGGCGGATCTGGAAAAAGAGACCGTCGATTTTGTGCCAAACTACGATGGCACCGAGCAGATCCCGGAAGTGATGCCCACACGCGTTCCTAACCTGCTGGTAAACGGCTCTTCCGGTATTGCCGTGGGGATGGCGACCAACATTCCGCCGCACAACCTGACCGAAGTTATTAACGCCTGTCTGGCCTTTATCGACGATGAGAACATCACCGTCGAAGGACTGATGGAACACATTCCGGGGCCGGACTTCCCGACTGCCGCCATTATCAATGGCCGCCGCGGTATTGAAGAGGCTTACCGTACCGGCCGTGGCAAAATCTACATCCGCGCCCGCGCTGAGGTGGAAGCCGATGCCAAAACCGGCCGCGAAACCATCATCGTGCATGAAATCCCCTATCAGGTAAACAAAGCGCGCCTGATTGAGAAAATTGCCGAGCTGGTTAAAGAAAAACGTCTTGAAGGCATCAGCGCGCTGCGCGATGAGTCCGATAAAGACGGTATGCGCATCGTGATTGAGGTGAAACGCGATGCGGTTGGTGAAGTGGTGCTTAACAACCTCTATTCACTGACCCAGCTGCAGACCTCCTTTGGTATTAATATGGTCGCCCTGCATCAGGGACAGCCTAAAATTATGCCGCTGAAGGATATTCTTGAAGCCTTCGTGCGTCATCGCCGTGAAGTGATCACCCGCCGTACCATCTTTGAGCTGCGCAAGGCGCGCGATCGCGCGCACATTCTTGAAGCGCTCGCGGTGGCGCTGGCTAATATCGACCCGATCATTGAACTGATCCGTCGTGCGGCATCGCCGGCTGAAGCGAAAGCGGGGCTGATTGCCCGTTCCTGGGAGCTCGGCAACGTCTCTGCCATGCTGGAACGTGCCGGTGACGACGCCGCGCGTCCAGAGTGGCTGGAAGAGCAGTACGGTATTCGCAATGGCCAGTACTATCTTACCGAGCAGCAGGCTCAGGCGATTCTGGATCTGCGCCTGCAGAAACTGACCGGTCTTGAGCATGAAAAACTGCTGGATGAGTACAAAGAGCTGCTGACGCAGATTGCTGAACTGCTGCGTATTCTGGAAAGCGCCGATCGACTGATGGAAGTGATCCGCGAAGAGCTGGCGCTGATCCGCGATCAGTTCGGCGATAAGCGCCGCACCGAAATCACCGCCAACAGCGCCGATATCAATATCGAAGACCTGATCACTCAGGAAGATGTGGTAGTTACGCTGTCGCATCAGGGCTACGTCAAGTATCAGCCGCTGAGTGACTACGAAGCTCAGCGTCGCGGTGGTAAAGGTAAATCGGCCGCGCGTATCAAAGAAGAAGACTTCATCGATCGCCTGCTGGTGGCCAACACGCACGATACCATTCTGTGCTTCTCAAGCCGTGGCCGCCTCTACTGGATGAAGGTTTATCAGCTGCCGGAAGCCAGCCGCGGTGCGCGTGGACGTCCCATCGTTAACCTGCTGCCGCTGGAGGCCAATGAGCGCATTACCGCTATTCTGCCGGTGCGTGAGTACGCCGAAGGCTGGAATATCTTTATGGCGACCGCCAGCGGTACGGTGAAGAAAACCGCCCTGACCGAGTTCAGCCGCCCACGCAGTGCCGGTATTATTGCCGTTAACCTGCGTGACGACGACGAACTGATCGGTGTGTCGCTGACCAACGGCAGCGATGAAGCGATGCTGTTCTCTGCCGCCGGTAAAGTGGTGCGCTTTGCGGAAAGCGCCGTGCGTGCCATGGGCCGTACCGCTTCCGGCGTGCGCGGCATCAAGCTGGCAGAGGGCGATCGGGTGGTCTCACTGATTGTGCCGCGTGATGATGGCGCCATCCTGACGGTGACCCAGAACGGCTACGGTAAGCGTACGGCTAACACCGAATACCCAACCAAGTCGCGCGCAACGCAGGGCGTTATTTCGATCAAAGTGACCGAACGCAACGGACCGGTGATTGGGGCGGTGCAGGTTGTCGACAGCGACCAGATCATGATGATTACCGATGCCGGTACGCTGGTGCGTACGCGCGTGTCGGAAGTCAGCGTGGTTGGCCGTAATACTCAGGGCGTTATTCTGATCCGCACCGCGGAAGATGAGAACGTTGTGGGCCTGCAGCGCGTAGCCGAACCGGTAGCGGAAGAAGAGCTGGATGCGATTGACGGTAGCGTCGCGGAAGGGGATGACGAAATCACCCCGGAAGTGGACACCGACGATGAGGCTGGCGAGGCAGATGACGAGTAGTCGTTGAGGCTTTAGCTCTGCCCATGAAGCCGGTTCATCTGAACCGGCTTTTTTATTGCCCGCCATTTAAGACGGGAGGCGCTGGCGCCGTTGGATTAACAGAACAGACTGAATTAACGCGCTGAGCCTGCGGTGTAAACTGGCTTTTTGAGCAGGCTGACGCTACTGTATCGGCACGTTTTCTGTCATCAGCCTGTTACGGACGTCAGTGGGTTACATTTGAAATATCTCGTCTCTTTCCGCACCACATTAAGAATTTCCCGCTATCTGTTCCGCGCGCTGGCGTTGATGCTGTGGACGCTCGGCGCGCTGCTGACCACGTTTTACATCATCAATGTCCTGCACGAAAGAGAATCGCAGGTTCGTCAGGAGTTTAATGCCAGCTACGATCAAACGCACTGGTATGTTCGGCACTCGACAGATATCACCCGTGAGCTGAAGTTTATTGCTGAGAACCGGATGAATGCTGCCAGTCACGGCCTCGATCTGTTAAGCGGAGTCTCGCCCGGTAAAATCGCCATGCCGCAGTATTATCCGCTTTATGCGGACTCCGACTGTAGCGCAATGAGCCAGACATGGCGCAGCTCTCTTGAATCACTCAGTTATTTCCTTCACTACTGGAAGGATAACTTTGCCACGGCCTGGGATCTGAATCGGGTATTCTTCGTGGGGGGAGAAAACCAGTGCCTGGCCGAATTTGGCGTGGACAATGCCTCGGCTGACCGCGAGCGGGCGTTAAAGATGCTGAATGAGCGGATCCTCAAGTACCGCAACGGCAGTGAAGACGATCGTAAAAGCAGCCTCTTCTGGGTCGCGCCAACGGCCCAGCCCGGCGTCGGCTACTACTACATGATTACGCCGGTCTATATCGCCAACAAGGTTGCGGCGCTGCTGGGTATTGAGCAGACCATCCGCATGGAAGATTTTATTACCCCGGGAGGGCTGCCGGTAACGGTGACGCTGGTCGATGAGGATAACCAGCGAGTGCTGTCTTCCGCCCGGGGAGGCCCGGCATTCACCTCCGACGATTTACCGAATGATGATGCCTGGTTTGGCTACGTTCAGGGATATAAACAGCTGATTATGAAGAGGAGCCTGCCGCCTTCTACGCTAAGCGTGGTCTATTCCGTGCCAACCGATGTGATGGTGGAACAGCTGAAAATCATGATCGTCAATGCGGTGCTGCTGAATCTGATTAGCGCACTGCTGCTGTTTATCCTGGTCTGGCTGCTGGAACGGCGAATGTTTTTACCGGCGGAAGACAACGCGCATCGGCTGGAGGAACACGAACAGTTTAACCGTAAAATCGTTGCTTCCGCTCCTGTCGGGATCTGCATCCTGCGCACCAGCGACGGGACGAATATTCTCAGTAACGAGCTGGCCCATAACTATCTCACTATTCTGACACAGGAAGACCGCCAGCGGCTGACCGAAATTATCTGCGGCCAGCAGGCCAATCTGGTGGATGTGCTGACCGGCAGCAATACCAACCTGCAGATCAGTTTTATTCACTCTCGCTACCGCAACGAGAACGTGGCCATCTGCGTGCTGGTTGACGTCAGTGCGCGTGTCAAAATGGAAGAATCACTACAGGAAATGGCGCAGGCGGCGGAGCAGGCCAGCCAGTCTAAGTCAATGTTCCTGGCCACCGTCAGCCACGAACTGCGTACGCCGCTGTATGGCATTATCGGCAACCTCGACCTGCTGCAAACCAAAAGCCTGCCGCAGGACGTTGAATCGCTGGTGAGCGCAATGAACAACTCCTCCAGCCTGCTGCTGAAGATCATCAGCGATATCCTCGACTTCTCCAAAATCGAATCGGAACAGCTGAAAATCGAACCGCGTGAGTTTTCCCCGCGCGAAGTGGTTACGCATATCAGCTCTAACTATCTGGCGATGGTGATCAAGAAGCGCCTGACGCTGTGGTGTTTTATCGACAGCGAGGTGCCGTTAACGCTGAACGGTGACCCGATGCGCCTGCAGCAGGTGCTCTCTAACCTGCTGAACAACGCCATTAAATTTACCCATACCGGCGGTATTATCCTGCACGTATACGTGCGTGACGGCTATCTGGCGTTTCGCGTGCGCGACACCGGCGTGGGGATCCCGGCAAAAGAGGTGTTTAAATTATTCGATCCGTTTTTCCAGGTTGGCAGCGGCGTTCAGCGCAATTTCCAGGGAACCGGACTCGGGCTGGCGATCTGCGAGAAGCTGATCAACATGATGGACGGTGATATTGAGGTGGACTCCGAGCCGGGGATGGGAAGCCAGTTTATTATTCGCATTCCCCTCTACAACAGCCGGGAGGTGGCACCGGTGCTGCATGCCGGGCTGCAGGATAAGCACTGCTGGTTAGCCATTCGCAACGAGGCGCTGACGGATTTCCTTTGCCGATCACTGCCTGAGCAGGGCATTCAGGTCCATCGCTATGCGGGGGAATCGGGCGCGGATGATGTGATTATCACCGACTATGATTTTCAGCCGGACAGTCATGTTCGCGCGGTAATTCGCTTCGACGGCAGTCATAACGGGGCACCCAGGGAGCTGATTGCCGGGCGCTGGATCTACAGCACTATCGCGCCTCACGAGCTGGTGGCGCTGCTGGGACGGATTTACCGCGTTGAGGTGGAGCTTCCCGGCGGTCTGCCGCAGGCGGTTGCCGTCGATCGGCCTGCGGTCAGCAACGACGATATTCTGATTCTGGTGGTGGACGATCATCCCATCAACCGCATGCTGCTTTCCGATCAGCTGGGGTCGCTCGGCTACCGGGTGAAAACCGCGCAGGATGGTGTCGATGCACTAAACGTCATCAGCCGCAGCGAAATCGATATTGTGCTGACCGACGTGAATATGCCGAATATGGACGGCTATCGCCTGACCCAGCGCCTGCGCCAGCTTGGGCAAACCTTCCCGATTGTGGGCGTTACCGCGAATGCGCTGGCAGAAGAGAAGCAGCGCTGTATGGAAGCGGGCATGGATAACTGCCTGTCGAAACCGGTTACCATGGATGTTCTGCAACAGGCGCTGGCGTTTTATGCCGAACGGGTAAGAAAGGGCAGGGCGGTTTGAATTGAACCGGGCGGCCCGGGAAAGCCGCCCGCAGCGTATTACTCTTTATCAACCGATGACATGCTGACGGAAGAAAGGTAGTTCAGCAGGGCAATATCGTTTTCCACGCCCAGTTTCATCATCGCCGACTTCTTCTGGCTGCTGATGGTTTTGATACTGCGGTTCAGTTTCTTGGCAATTTCAGTGACCAGGAAGCCTTCAGCAAACAGGCGCAGTACTTCGCTCTCTTTCGGTGACAGACGCTTGTCACCGTAACCGCCGGCGCTGATCTTCTCCAGCAGCTTCGCCACGCTCTCAGGCGTATACTTTTTGCCTTTCTGCAACGCAGCCAGTGCCTTAGGCAGGTCGGTCGGTGCACCCTGCTTAAGCACGATGCCTTCGATATCCAGATCCAGCACGGCACTCAGAATCGCAGGATTATTATTCATGGTCAGAACGATAATCGACAGGTCAGGATAGTGGCGCTTGATGTATTTAATCAGCGTAATGCCATCACCGTATTTATCACCCGGCATGGACAGGTCGGTGATCAAAACGTTGGCCTCAAGTTTTGACAGGCTGTTGATTAAGCTTGTTGAGTCTTCAAACTCACCGACGACGTTGACCCATTCAATCTGTTCGAGGGATTTACGAATACCAAAAAGGACAATAGGGTGGTCGTCGGCAATGATGACATTCAGGTTATTCATTTTATGGGTTACCTTGCTGCAGCAGATCGTTGACGTAGAGGTCAATTTCACTGGTGGTATTTTTAATGTTTGAATCGTTACATTCGCGAATGTGCTGCTCTAGCAGTTCGCAGAGCTGCTTGCCGGGGTGCAAATTGAGCATGGCAAACACCCCTTTAAGTCGGTGTGCAGTCTGAGCCAGCGCACTGTATTCCCTGTTTTTCGCCTCAGTATACAACCTCCTGACGTCATCCGGTACTGTATCCACAAATAGCTGGAAATAACCGCTGGCAAAAAGCTGTGCCAAATCCTGCGGTTCCGTGCTTTCTTCAACCGACCCTTCCTGGGCCAGCTGTTGTTCTATCAGCTGCAGCAGTGCGTCCTGCATTGCGCTGCTGATATTGAAATTAACCCGGTACTGACCGGGGGCCAGCTCCGTAAAGCCCGGCTCGTCGTCCGCCAGCAGCAGCGACCACGGCGTCAGTCGCGCCGGATCGTCAGCGATCAGCACATCGTGCTGCTGGCCAGAGAAGCGCTCATCCGGGGTGATGCAGTTAGCCCCCCAGTCCTCAAGCTGATGCACCACGATTTTACGTACGTCATCAACGGTAATATCAATCAGGGCATTCACGCCGTCCAGTAGCTTCTCTTCCTGATCCTGCTGCGGCTGCAGCGTCACAGGCAGTTGAATACGGTAGCGTGAACCGATTTCAGCCGTCGCACCGATCTCCAGCTCGCCGCCCAGCTGCTTGCAGAGCTGCTTGCAGAGAAAGAATGCCATACCGGAGGCCTGACCGAAGCGATCGGTATGCGTTTCCCCAAGGAAGGGAAAGTCAGTGTTAGCCATTTCGTCAGCCGAAAGCCCGGAACCGGTATCAACAATATCAATGACCAGCCAGTCCGGATTATCCGTGAGCGTATCCGCCGTGATACTGACCCGCCCCCACGTGGTGGTGGTAATAGCATAGTACAGCAGCGTGGAGAGGATTTTTGCCAGAGCGCGACGATCGCCCAGCCGCAGCTCATTGCTGCTGAGGTGGTTGGCGATCATCAGCGTCAGACCTTTACGCTGCATCATCGGCAGAATGTCCTGAGCCAGCTCATCCAGCAGGTCCTGAAGGCTGAACGGGCCCACTTCTGGCGTCCAGTCCAGCGTTTCCAGCCGGTTGAGCAGCACGATATCGTCGATCAGCCGCTCCAGAGACTGCGCGGATTCCAGCGACTGATGCAGCGATTCCGCATCGTAATCGCTGCCCAGCGTCAGCAGGCGCTGGATCACCTCATTCAGCGGACGCTGAAGAGCATGCCCCAGGTTATGTAACAGCTGCTGCCGCGACTGGTGGTTTTTATCAAGAACCTGCTGCGCCTTCTGCAGTTTTTTATTCACCAGCAGCTCACGATCCTGATCGCGCATCATAAACAGCTGGGTGTGCGGGGAGATAGCACTGCGCGCGTGGCGAATTTCATACACTTCGTTATTGACCGTTGCCTGCAGGACGCCCTGATGCTGATCGGACATATTGATAATTTTCTGCAGGTTCAGATGCGGCAGCAGGTGCTCAGCGATCTTGTTGCTGAGCAGGGTACGGTTGTTGGCGAAGTCGTAGACCAGCAGCCCGACCGGCAGCGTGGCGACAATCTCTTCGTTCAGCTGGCGCAGAGACTCCAGTTCGGCACTCTGATTCTCACTGGGGCGCAGCGACTGCTGGCGCAGCAGGAACAAACCCGCCAGCGACAGCAGCAGCAGGCTGAGATTGGCCAGCAGTGGCCAGAGCAAATTATGCAACGTATCCAGCATCAGCTGGATCACCGGCACGCGATAAACCAGCTGAAGCGGCGTACCGGAAAGCGAAGTGGTGATTTCGATATTCGGGTTCACCCAGTTAATGCGGACCTTGCTGCTGTCATTCTCACTGTCGCTGCCCTCGCTTACCGGCGTGGTATCCTGCCGCAGCTGGAAGTTTTCCAGCGGCATGCTTTCAGGAATGATGTCGTTTACCGGCAGATCAAATGCCACCACCGTCGCCAGATGGCCCGGCTGATTAAACGTGGTACGCAGGGTAAAGTAGTGATCGTTTTGCCAGCTCAGTCTGCGCAGGGGAGAGAAGCTCTCCCGCTCATCCAGCGCATTTGCCTGCTGTAGCATCTCCGCGCGCCGCGCCTCAACAATCGAGCCGATCGCGCTGTCTTTATAGCGGTTGGCCATCTCTTTAAGCGGCAGGGTGGAGACCAGAATCAGGCTGTTATCCTGGCCGTTAAGAAAATACATCGACCAGGTGCTGTTTTCCCCACCCCACAGAGTATCAAGATAGTTCGACATACGCTGCGACATCTCCAGCGTACTGCTGTCATGCGAGCCGAAAATCAGCGCTTCTGTTTTACGCCTGCTCTTTTCCAGCGCGTAGACATCGGGCCGCAGACGGGTTTCCTGCAGGCTTTCCGACGGGGAGGTACCCGCGGCGGTGGCCGCAAGATTCTCATAAATCTGCCAGGTGGCAAAACGATAGGTATCAATGCGTTTCTGCATGGCATGAGTGATGTCGTTTATCACATAGTGCCGGGCCGTGAGCCAGGCGCCGATCGCATTCTGGATCATAAAACCGGATGCCAGCAGGAGCAGCAGAATGAACAGCACGAAAAATCGCGTGACGTTAGCGGATGTCAGCGGAAACTTATACGTTGTCATACACAGGTACCGGTCATCGGGTGATCAATCGCGCGCTGCCGGCAACGACTAACAGCAGTGCAGCAACGGCGCTGAACGCGACGGAAAGGCTCGACAGCTGGGCGATAAAGCCAATCAGCGCCGGGCCAGCGAGAATACCCGCATAGCCAATAGTGGTCATGGCAGAAATCGCCAGATTGACCGGCATAGTCTTTTGCCTTCCGGCGGCACTGAACATAATTGGCACGGTATTGGATGCGCCAAAGCCAACCAGCAGGAACCCGACCAGCGCCATCGTTGCGTCGTGGAGGGTCACCGCCAGCGCTAATCCTGCGGCGGCACAAAGTGAACCAAAGAACAACGTAGCCGTTCGGCCCGCTTTATGCACGATGCGATCCCCGAACAGTCTGCCAATGGTCATGGCGACTGAAAATATCGCATAGCCCATTCCGGCCTGAGCGGTGGGCATATCGCGGTCGTGGGTTAAAAACAGCGCCCCCCAGTCGAGAATCGCCCCTTCGGCCAGAAACAGGATAAAGCACAGTATGCCGAGGAACAGCACCCAACCGCGCGGCCTGACAAACATCGGCGTATCCGGCTGATGCAGGCGTTCGTTGAGGATATGACGCTGGCAAAACAGATACAGCACCAGCAGCAGCAGATTGATCACCAGCACGGCGTGTACCGGTGCCATGCCCAGCGCCAGAATCAGGCTCATCAGCCCCGCTCCGACGATACCGCCGATGCTGAAGAAGCCATGAAACCCGGACATCATGGCTTTGCCTGAACGCGTTTCCACCTCGACCGCCTGAATATTCATCGCCACGTCAATCAGTCCAATCGACGCGCCAAAGGCCATCAGTGCCAGCGCCAGTGATAAAGGCGAGGAGAGCACGGCCAGCAGAGGAAGCAGCATCAGTAACAGGACGCTGCCGCAGGTAATTATTCGCTTACAGCCATAACGGCCTACCAGAACACCGCTCAACGGCATCGCAATTAAGGAGCCCAGCCCGAGAAACAGCAGCAGGGTGCCGAAGGAAGCGTCACTCAAGGCGGCACGATCTTTTGCATAGGGAACCAGCGGAGCCCAGGCCGCCATGCCAATCCCGGCAATCAAAAATACCACGCGAGTGGCTCGCTGGTTTAACCGCGCCTCAGTTGCTGATATCCGCGTTGCCAGTGTTGTCATTTTATCCATTCAGCCTGTACAAAGTTAACCTCGTTTTTTACCACAAATACCTTGAGTAAAGAAGCTCGACGCCGCGCAGTCATGCTGTTTTCGCCGATCGACAGGGCGGTCTCAACCGTCGGGCAGAGTTAATATCCTGAAAGAAAAACGCTGTGAATCGGAATTGTCGTGTTTCGGCCATTTTCCAGACGAGTCCTGGCCGCGGTGCGGAAATAAGCGACATTGCGGATAGCTTAATGGGGAATATTTAATCAGCGCGGGGCTGACAGTGACGAACGGAAATAGAGATACACGGGCAGGCTAATTATCCGCCAGTACGGACGGGGAATGTTGGCAGAGTGTTAAGCGTGAGTTAAGCAGTATTTTAATTGTTGCGGCGAGTGACTGCCTCAGGCGGGACAGTTTACCGGGAGAAATTAAAGCTGAATCAGCCTGTACCGCGGTGCAGATGAAAAAAAACCGGGCGGTAAGCCCGGTTGAAATATTTGGGGTAAAACAAAAATTCGGGGTGAATGAAGGTAATAATGAAATTAAATGATGATAGCGGAATAATTCTATCCTTTTCGTTCGGGTGAGATTTATCATTCAGTGCGCTGATGGCCTCTCCAGATTACTGTTTTAACTGGATTAATTTATTACTTGATTATAAGTGCTAAATAAGTGGGCAATGTGTGCTATTTGAAAAGTTCCGTGAAATACACATTTAGAAATATTTAGAATACTTTATGAAACATATTATCGTGTTTAGTATCATTTTCTTGATAGATTATTGCGCATAGTTCCTTAATATGACTTTCAACGCTGAGTCAATAGATTCAGTGTGCAGTGGCAAAATATGATAAATAAAAATGAGAGGGTAATGGCATGAAGCTTCGCGTTCTTTCACTGATGATTCCAGCAATGCTGGTGGCCGGTACGGCTGGCGCAGCTGAAATCTACAACAAAGACGGCAATAAACTGGATCTTTTCGGTAAAGTTGACGGTCTGCATTATTTTTCCGATGACAATGGCACCGACGGTGACCAGTCCTACCTGCGTTTCGGATTAAAAGGCGAAACGCAGATTTCCAGCGAGCTGACCGGCTACGGTGAATGGGAATATCAGGTTGCGCTGAACAACGCTGAATCTCAGGGTACTGATAACACCTACACCCGTGTTGGGTTCGCCGGTTTGAAATTTGGCGATGCGGGTTCACTGGATTACGGTCGCAACTACGGCGTGATGTACGATATCGCCGCATGGACCGACGTTCTGCCTGAGTTCGGTGGCGATACCTACGGCGCGGATAACTTCCTGTTCCAGCGCTCCAGCGGCGTGGCTACCTACCGTAACAACGACTTCTTTGGTCTGGTGGATGGCCTGAACTTTGCGATTCAGTACCAGGGCAAAAACGGCAACTCTAAAGAGACGAACAACGGCCGTGATGTACTGGGCCAGAACGGTGATGGCTGGGGTCTGTCGACAACTTATGATATCGGTCAGGGCTTCGGTATCGGTGCTGCGATGTTCTCTTCCGATCGTACCGATGACCAGAACCGCAGCAACGTGCTCGGCCACGGCGATCACGCAACGGCTTACACCGGTGGCCTGAAGTATGATGCTAATAACATCTACCTGGCGGCAATGTACTCTCGTTCTTACAACGCCACCCGTTTCGGTAGCCTTGACGCTACCGCTTACGGCTACGCTAACCAGGCGGATAACTGGGAAATGGTTGCTCAGTATCAGTTCGATTTCGGTCTGCGCCCATCACTGGCCTTTGTCAGCTCACGCGGTAAACAGATTGAAGGCTACGGCTCTCAGAACCTGAAGCGCTACATCGATGTGGGTACGACCTATTACTTCAACAAAAACATGTCGACCTACGTTGATTACCAGATCAACCTGCTGGACGACAGCGAATTCACCAAGGCTGCCGGCATCAATACCGATGACGTGGTGGCAGTAGGCCTGGTTTACCAGTTCTAAATCTCGCTGCTGCACACAGGCCGCAGGGATCCTTCCCGATCCCTTCAGGTTGAAATAACAGAGCCGCTATCGCCGTAAGATGGCGGCTTTTTGTTTTCGCCCTCGCAGTTCTGATATCACCCTGCTGACACTTTGCTGAGTCGCCTCCGTTGGCATATCCCGCCTGTCAGTTTTCTAAACCTTCCCTGAATCACGATACCGGCTGGTCTTGTCAATCCACAAGTCGGCAAAGATAATCACTGCCACACATTTCTGTAAGCAGACGAAGACCGGTACAGCTGACAGCCCGGGCGAGAGCCGTCACCGCATCGACAAGGTTAGAATGAAAATGAAACTGAACTGGCGACACCTCATCAGTCTGGCAGCGGCATGTATGCTCGTTGCCTGCGACAACCCTCACACCACCGCGCAGCCCGACGCGATGGTCCTGGAGGGGAAAACGATGGGAACCTACTGGCGCGTCAGCCTGGCCGGCGTGGATAACTCGCGCCGCAGCGCGCTGCAAAATGCCATTCAGCAGCAGCTCAACAACGATGACCATGAACTTTCAACCTGGAAAAACGACTCCGTGCTCTCCCGCTTTAACCAGTATCGCGGCAATGACCCGCAGCCGGTCAGCGATAACATGGCCGATATCATTACCCTCGCGCTGAGAATTGGGCACCAGACCGGCGGCGCGATGGATATCACCATCGGCCCGCTGGTGAATCTGTGGGGCTTTGGCCCGGATAAACAGCCGGTCCGGACTCCAGGCCCGCAGCAGATCGATGCCGCTCGCGCGCTGACCGGGCTACAGCATCTCCGGGTGATCAACCGTGTCGGGCAGGCCTACCTGCAAAAAGACCTTCCTGAACTGTACGTCGACCTCTCTACCGTGGGCGAAGGATTTGCCACCGATCACCTGGCCCGGCTGATGGAAAAAGAGGGGATCAACAACTATCTGGTCTCGGTAGGCGGTGCCGTGCTGACGCGCGGAAAAAATGCGCAGGGTAACGCCTGGCAGGTCGCGATCCAGAAACCGACCGATCGCGAGAATGCCGTACAGGCGATTGTCGATCTTCAGGGCCACGGGATCAGCACCTCCGGCAGCTATCGCAACTATTATGAACTGGACGGCAAGCGTATTTCCCACGTTATTGACCCGGTCACCGGTCAGCCCATTCAGCATCGGCTGGTTTCCGCGACGGTGATTGCAACCACGGCGCTGGAAGCCGACGGCTGGGACACCGGGCTGATGGTACTGGGAGAAGAGAAAGCCAAAGCGCTGGCGCTGCGTGATAAGCTGGCGGTTTATCTGATCTATAAACAGGGCGACGGCTTTGCCAGCTGGATGTCACCACAGTTTGAAGCCTTTATTCAGTCTGACAGCGGCGCCACCAAATCCTGAGGAGTGGATATGCTCGATCTGTTCGCCGAAGAAGACCCCTGGCACGAACCGCTGGCCGACGGCGCGGTGATCCTGCGCCGCCGCGCACTCAGCGATGCCGATGCCCTGCTGGAACAGGTGGCGCAGATAGCGGCACAGAATCCGTTTCGCCACCGTATAACGCCCGGCGGCCACCGCATGTCGGTGGCGATGACCAACTGCGGGGATTTCGGCTGGACGACGGATTCACGGGGCTATCAGTACAGCGAGCAGGATAACGTCGGCGGAGCCCGCTGGCCGCTGATGCCGCCGCTGTTTCGCGAGCTTGCGGTCAGCTGCGCCGCCGAAGCCGGTTTTCCTGATTTCAATCCCGATGCCTGCCTGCTGAACCGCTATGAGCCGGGCGCGAAGCTGACCCTGCACCAGGATAAGGACGAACGCGACCTGCGCCAGCCGATCGTCTCAGTGTCGCTGGGACTGCCTGCGGTTTTTCAGTTCGGTGGTTTTGAGCGGAGTGACGCGACCACGCGGGTGCTGCTGGAGCATGGTGATGTGGTGGTGTGGGGCGGGCCTTCTCGACTGCGCTATCACGGCATTCTGCCGCTGAAACCCGGTGTTCATCCACGGGCCGGTGCCTTCCGCTTTAATCTGACCTTTCGCCGCGCGCACTGATCCCGGCTGCCCCCGCGGCGGTGCAGTGATAATGAGAATTAGTATTGATATCGCCCGTCATCTCATTAAACTGCAAGCTGCATTTTACCTGCCGGGATGTTTTCATGGAGTTGCTTTACGTTGTTTACAAGCAGTATCGCTGGCCGTTTATCGGCGTGATGGTGCTCAGCCTGCTCAGCGCGGGGCTGGGGATTGGCCTGATCGCTTTTATCAATCGCGAGCTTATCGTGATCCTTAACTCGTCACTGATGATACTGCCGCAGTTCCTCGGCCTGCTGCTGCTGCTGATGGCGGTGACGCTGGGTTCCCAGCTGGCACTGACCCTGCTGGGCCATCAGTTTGTTTATCGCCTGCGCGGAGAATTTATTCGCCGCATTCTGGATACCCGCATTGAGCGCATTGAGCAGATTGGCAATGCCCAGCTGCTGGCGGCGCTGACCAGCGATGTGCGTAATATCACTCTTGCCTTTGTACGCCTGCCGGAGCTGATCCAGGGGATTATTTTAACCGTGGGATCGGCGGCCTGGTTAGCCTGGCTGTCCCCGAAAATGCTGGCGGTCACCGCGGTATGGGTTGCTGTCACGATAGTGGGCGGCTGGCTGCTGGTGTCGCGCGTTTATCGCCATCTGGAAATTCTGCGTAACACCGAAGAGCGCCTGTACGCCGACTTTCAGACTATTATTGAAGGTCGTAAAGAGCTGGCGCTGAACCGCCAGCGCGCGCAGCAGATTTTTGACGATGTGTACGGTGAAGATGCCCGTACCTACCGTCATCATATTGTTCGTGCGGATACCTTTCATCTCAGTGCCGTTAACTGGTCAAATATCATGATGCTCGGTGCGATCGGGCTGGCATTCTATCTGGCGAACAGCCTGGGGTGGGCAGATACCGCCGTTGCCGCAACCTATTCGCTGACGCTGCTGTTCCTGCGCACGCCGATGCTGTCTGCCGTGGGCGCGCTGCCGACGCTGCTTACTGCGCAGGTGGCGTTTAACAAACTCAGCACCTTCAGGCTGGCCGATTACCAGGCCGAATTTCCGGCACAGAGCAGCAAAAAGACGTGGCAGACACTGGAGCTGCGTAATGTGGTGTTCCACTACGGTGATAACGGATTCCACGTCGGGCCGATCAATATGGTGCTCAACCGGGGCGAACTGGTGTTTCTTATCGGTGGCAACGGTAGCGGAAAATCCACGCTGGCGATGCTGCTGACCGGGCTGTATCAGCCGGTGTCCGGCGAGATCCTGCTCGACGGTAAGGTGATTCAGCCTGAATTGATGGACGACTATCGCCAGCTGTTCTCCGCGGTATTTACCGATGTGCATCTGTTCGACCGGCTGATTGATGAGCGCGGCCAGCCGGCAGATCCCCGGCGGGTGCAGACGTGGCTGGAGAGGTTGCAGATGCAGAATAAGATCCAGCTTGATGGCAACCGCATAGTGAATCTGAAACTGTCAAAAGGGCAGAGCAAGCGGCTGGCGCTGCTGCTGGCGACCGCCGAACAGCGCGATATCCTGCTGCTCGATGAATGGGCGGCGGACCAGGACCCGCACTTTCGCCGAATTTTCTACCGCGAGCTGCTGCCGTGGCTACAGGGCATGGGTAAAACGGTGTTTGCCATCAGTCACGACGATCACTATTTCCTGCATGCCGACCGCCTGCTGGAGATGCGTCAGGGGCAGCTCAGTGAACTGACCGGAGCAGAGCGGGAGATGGCAACACTCGATGCGGTGAAGCGCACGGATACCACCGTCTGAAGCACCGGCGCACTTTGCATAAGTTCAGCTGTTATTGTTATTAGTCAGAGGATTAGATGAGGGGTAAGCTGACAGCAACGGTTGGGCATCGACCGTTAACTTCCCTGAACTTTCTCGTCGTCTTACCAAATGGTTACAACGGCTTATCCTCATGATAAGCCGTTTTTTTTGCATCAGGGAGGCGGCGAGGCGGTCAGAGAACGTTGGCGAGAAAGCGCCGGGTGCGCGGATGCTGTGGATTGTTCAGCACCTGCTGCGCGCTGCCGTGTTCAACGATTTTACCGTCCACCATAAACACAACGTTATCGGCTACTTCGCGGGCGAAGCCGATCTCATGGGTGACCACCACCAGCGTGGTGCCGGAGCGGGCCAGTTTTTTAATGGTGTCCAGCACTTCACCCACCAGTTCCGGATCCAGCGCGGAAGTGGGCTCATCAAACAGGATCACGCGGGGATCGAGCGCCAGCGCGCGGGCAATGGCAATGCGCTGCTGCTGGCCGCCGGAAAGATGGCGTGGCCAGGCGTCCGCCTTGTGGCGCAGCCCCACCGCATCCAGCAGTTCCCCGGCGCGAACAATCGCCTGCTGGCGGGTTAACTTTTTATGCACAACAGGCGCTTCAATAATATTCTCCAGCACCGTCATATGTGGAAACAGGTTAAAGTTCTGAAAGACGTAGCCCACCTCGATACGCTGCCTGAGGATGGCCTTCTCCTTCAGTTCAAAAAGCTTATCCCCTTTGCGGCGATAGCCAATGTAGTCGCCGTCAATACGAATAAAACCTTCATCGACCCGTTCCAGGTGGTTAATTGCCCGCAGCAGGGTTGATTTACCGGAGCCGGAAGGGCCGAGAATTACCGTCACCGAACCCGGCGGCAGCTCCAGTGACACATTATCCAGCGCCCTGAAGCGGCCAAAGCTTTTGCTGACGTGAGTTATTGAAATATGGCCGCGCACCGCGTGGCTGTGCAAATCGAGGGCTTCTGACATCTTTAGCTCCTGAGCGGGGTGATCGCCGCAGTCTGACGGCGTAAGCGCCAGCGTGGACGCGGAGTCGAGGGTTCACGGGTTGCACTGCGGGCCAGCCAGCGTTCGACATAATGTTGCAGCACTGACAATACGGTGGTGATCAGCAGATACCAGACGGCGGCCACCATCAGCAAAGGGATAACCTGCTGCGTGCGGTTGTAAACCATCTGAATGGTGTAGAACAGCTCCGGCATCGCCAGCACGTAAACCATCGCAGTGCCTTTGGCCAGACTGATAATTTCGTTAAAGCCGGTCGGGATAATTGAGCGCAGCGCCTGCGGCAGGATAATGCGCAGCGTGCGGCGTGAACCCGGCAGGCCCAGCGCGGCCGCGGCTTCAAACTGTCCCTGATCGACACCGAGTATGCCACCGCGAATGATTTCGGCGGTGTAGGCCGACTGCACCAGCGTCAGGCCAATTACGGCGGTGCTGAACTGGCTGAGAACGTCAATCGTCGGGTATTCGGCGAAGGTCAGTGGGGTAAACGGAATACCAACCGACAGCGTGTCGTAGAGATAGGAAAAATTGTAGAGAATGATCAGGACCACAATCAGCGGCAGTGAGCGAAACAGCCAGATATAGCCGAAGGCCAGGCCGGAAAGCAGCCAGGAGGGTGAAAGTCTGGCCAGCGCCAGCAGGCCGCCGAAGAAAATACTGAGCACCGTGGCAATCAGCGTCAGCAGCAGGGTCTGGCCCAGCCCGCTGAGGATCGCCGGGTGGAAGAACCAGTGGGCAAACACCGGCCACTCCCAGCGTGGATTAAAGGCGACCGACTGGATCACCACCGCCAGCACAAACAGCGCGATTACCCCACCCAGCACTCTGAGCGGGTAGCGCGCGGGGACAACACGCAGGGTTTCGGTTTCATTCAGCTTCATGCGTGGCTCCTGCGGTGACGCGTTGATTCAGCGGCTTCCGGAAGCGCAGGCGGCCATCATGCGGCGGCAGACTGTACTCTTCCGGGTTGCGGGTAAGGTCAAACTGCGGCTGATAGCCGTGGGAAAGATAGAGTCTGACCGCTTCCGGCTGGCGGAAACCGGTGGTGAGAAACACCCCCTGATAACCCGCCTGCTGAGCGCGTCGCTCCAGTTCAACCAGCACCTGCAGTGCCAGCCCCTGTCGGCGCAGATCGCTGCGCGTCCAGATGCGTTTCAGTTCGGCAGTATCGGCATCGAGCGCCTTGTAGGCGCCCATGGCAATAATCTCACCGTCGCGTTCCAGCACCACAAACATTCCGCGCGGCGGCAGATACCACTCGGTCAGCTCAACTTCAGCATCGCGGGCGAAGTAATCTCCGTAGCGGGCGCTGTATTCGCCAAACAGACCTTCGATAATTGGTGCCAGCTCCGGGGCTTCCGGTGACAGCTGGCGGAAGTGTGCCTGACCCATGATGAGCTCCTTAGTCGCCCAGACCCGGCGGGTTGATCTCAGAGTGATCGAGGCGTTCAATGCCCTCGCCCCAGCGATTCAGTACCTTGTCATACTCGCCGCTGTTGATGACGCCGTTCAGCGCGGTGTTGACCGCCGTGACCAGGCCATTGCCCTTTTTCAGCGTCACCGCGATGTGCGCCGCCTTCGGCCAGCCGCCGTCAACGCTGCCGACCAGTCGGGTCTGGCCAGTGAGCGCCGCTTTCCACGCGCCGATCACATTCGGGCCGAAGTAGGCGTCCGCGCGACCGGACTGCAGGGCGAGGGTTTGCGCTGCGTCATCTTTAACATAAACAGGGGTAAAGGGCTTCAGGCCTTGTTTCTGATTGGCCTCATCCCAGGCCAGCAGGATCGCTTCCTGATTGGTGCCGGAGCCAACGATGATGCGCAGACCAGCGATATCTTCCGCTTTTTTCAGCGAGGTGGTCTTGCTGGTGGATTTCACATAAAAGCCGAGCGAATCCTGGCGGTAGGTCGCGAAGTCAAACTTCTCCTTACGCGCTTTCGTAACCGTGACATTGCTAATCGCCGCATCGTATTTGCCGGAGCTGACGCCCAGCGGCCAGTCTTCCCAGGAGGTCGGCACCACGTTCAGCTCAAGGCCAAGGCTGTCGGCCACCAGGCGGGCGATATCCACTTCACTGCCCAGCAGGGTTTTATTGTCATCCGAAAACAGCGTCAGCGGCGGGGAGTTGAGCGCGGCAATGGCAACGGTAAACTTACCCGGCACGGCGAAGCGGTGATCTTTGGGGATCTGCGCAACGGCTTCGGGGTTAATCGGTGCATGAATCGGTGCGCTGTTGGCTTCCACGCTGATACCGGTGCCGTTCACGGTAACGGTTTCAGCCCAGGCTCCGCTGGTCAACAGCGCGGTAGCAACTAACAGTCCTGACAGTAATGGGGTTTTCATGATGATGTTGACTCTATTATTAGAATTTGCCGGTGAAAGCCGTTTGCCGGGGCTGTCGAATTTCGCGCAGCGCGGCTTCTGCCAGCTGGCTGAAGTAACGGGCGGCGGGTTCGATCAGGCTTTCATCCGGTTCAAAACCGGGATGATGCAGACCCAGTTTGCTGGCGCTGCCGATACTGACGAAGGTGCCGGGGGTGTTGTGCAGGTAGAACGCAAAATCCTCCCCACCCATTTGCAGGTCGGCGTGGCGCACGTCGTACCCGGCCTCCGCCGCGATTTTTTTACTGAATTCTGCCCAGCGTTCGGTATTGACCAGCGCCGGAGGCCCCGGATGCCAGTTCAGCGTCGCCGTTGCGCCGAATCCCCCGGCGATGCCGTTAATCAGCTGCGCGAAGCGCTGCGGTAATGTTGCGCGAACCGCATCGTTGTGCGTGCGCACCGTACCTTCCAGCACCACGGTCTGCGGCAGGACGTTCCAGGTATTTCCGCCCTCGATGCGGGTGACGCTGACCACCACCGACTCCAGCGGGCTGTAGTTGCGGCTGACCAGCGTTTGCAGTGCGCTGACGATCTGGCTGGCAATCACAATGGCATCAATGCCTTCCTGTGGACGTGCGGCGTGAGCACCTTTACCAGTGACGACAACATCAAAGCGGTCGACGTTGGCATAAAACGGCCCGCCGCGGGTGGCGAAAGTGCCAACCGGCAGCTCCGGTGCGTTATGCATACCGAAAATTGCGCTGACGCCTTCCAGCGCCCCGGCGTCGATCAGCGTTTTCGCGCCGCCAAAGCGCTCTTCCGCCGGCTGGAACAACAGACGTATCCGGCCCGGCAAATTCTTCTCGCGCGCTTTCAGCAGCAGGGCAGCACCCAGCATCACCGACGTATGCACATCGTGGCCGCAGGCGTGCATCACCCCCGAATTGCGCGAGCGAAATTCAACCGGAGCGCTCTCCTCGATCGGTAGGGCATCAATATCGGCACGCAGTGCAATCAGCGCGTCGCCCTGGCCGATCTCGGCCACTACGCCGGTGCTTAACCCATAAGGCTGCGGCGCGATCCCGGCGCTGCGCAGCCAGCCCTCAATGCGTTCCGTGGTGGCAAATTCCTGACCGGACAGCTCGGGGAACTGGTGCAGTTCCCGTCGCCATGCAATTAACTGTTGTCCAGGATTAAGACTCATTGTGCTGTTCTCCTCAGGCGGCGACCGGGTGATGGTTGGCCAGTAACTCCAGCGATTTCACCCGCTCCGCGCCACTGCTTAGCGGTGTATCGATAATAAATTCTGCAATGCCGAAGTGCTGATGCAACGCTTCCAGCTCATCGTGAACCTGTGCGGCCGTTCCTTTAATGACTGCGGCCTCACGCGGTTCAATACGGTAGTTTGTGGCGCTGGCCTGGCGGATGAAGGCTTTCGCCTGTGCCATCGTAGCAACGGTAACGCTCTGGCCATTTTCCACCTGCACACGATAGTGCTGCATATCGGCAGCCAGCCGGTCGGCCTCCGCCGCCGAGTCGGCCACAATCACCTGTACCGCCACCAGCGCCGACTGCCCACCGCTCAGATGGCGGTAGGTTGCCAGTGCCTGCGCCAGCTCCCGACGATTGCCGTTAAGGTGTGCGGCAAAAACAAACTGCCAGTTCAGCTCGGCGGCCAGCTGCGCGCTGCCTTCGCTGGCACCCAGCAGAAAACGCTGCGCCGGACGAGCGGGAACGGGCGTAGCCAGCAGCCTGTCCTCCTCCGCGCTGTCGCTGGCGTCAGCATTCAGCCAGCCTTCCAGCGCGCGAAGCTGGCTGGCAAAATCACCTTTCGCTTCGGCATTCATCCCCTGTTGCAGTGCCCGGGTGGACAGCGGCAGGCCACCCGGCGCTTTACCTACGCCAAGGTCGACGCGGCCCGGAGCCAGAGAGGCCAGCAGGTTAAAGTTTTCCGCCACTTTATAGGGGCTGTAGTGCTGTAACATCACGCCGCCGGAACCGACGCGCAGATGACGGGTATGGGCCAGGATCCAGGCGATCAGCACCTCCGGTGACGGGCTGGCCAGCCCCTGGGTATTGTGGTGTTCAGCCAGCCAGAAGCGGTGAAAGCCCCACTCTTCGGCTTTTTGTGCCAGCAGGAGTGTCCGTGCCAGCGCCTGAGACGGGGTTTCCCCCTCTGCTACCGGACTCTTATCCAGCAGGCTCAATTGATAAGCCATAATTAATCCTTCATGCGCTTCAGTTGCCGGCAATTATTGAGGAGAGCTGCGGAGGGAGTAAAACAACAAATCTGACATTTATCATTCGTCAGATGGGATAAGCGGCTATTACCACCCGCTGGCAAAGGCTGTGCGAAATGGATATTTTGCAGAGACGATAAATTCAGTTTTACTGGCCTTTCAACACGCAGAGGAGCGATCTATGAAAGGTATATGGCTGCATTTTACCCGCTTTTTCCAGCTGCCAACCGGTATGGCAACGCTGGACAGCTGCCGGGTTGTAGAAGCAATGATCCCGATGATGGAACTGTACGGCGTTGACCTGCACGATCTGCCTGCGCTGAATGACCGCCGCATGAGCGACGATCGCTAAGCCTGGCGGACTACTTTTGCTGCCCGATAACCCAGGTTAATACCGTTTCGGGCTGCAGATCGACGGCAACAGTAAACGTTTTTCCGGCGCAGAACGCCACTGACAGCGTCCTGGTCAGACGCAGCGTTAACCGTGCCTGCTTCACATCCCAGCCGACAACTTCTGCCGCGCTGAAATCTATAAAACGCCGGATTTCCGGCCAGATGGCCTTGTACAGGCTCTCTTTCGCCGAAAAAATCACCGTCAGCGCGCAGGAAAAGGGCAGTTCCAGCGCTGCAAGCAGCGCCCTCTCGGCAGAATTAATAATCATATGCGCCATGTCTGAGGCGTGTGCTCCGCCCATTATCTGCTCACAGTCGATACCCGGCAGCAGATCCTGGCGGCGGGTCAGCAACGCACAGAGGCGTCGATGGGTATGGGAGAGTGAGCCGCGCAGGCCTGCTGGCCACAGCGGGGCGCGGTTCTCATCGTTATGTAAAACAAACTGGGTAATGCCGAGCGTGTTCATCGCCTGTTGCAGGCAGTAGCGGCTGGCAAGATATTCCGCCCGACGTTTGTTGACCGCTTTCTGCAATCTGACCGGGAGGGGGATTTTCAGGATCTCGAACAGGGAAGCATGAAAATGCGCCTCGTCAAACCGGACATCAAGCAGCAGGACATCAGGATATTCGGCAAGTGGGCTGAGAACCGAGCCGGTAATAAACGGGGGTTGAACAGGCAGGTTAATTACAGACATAGCCACTAACCGGTTAAAAGATAATGTGTTATTTAAACAGGTTAGTGGCCAGATATCAAAACCGGGCGGGATCAGTAGTTCGGTGGAATAGCGAAACTTTTAATCGACACCACAAAATGCTCGTTGCCCTTGGAGATCCTGGCGCCGCGGTCACACCAGTGGCTGGCGAGACGGAAAAAGTCATCGCTGTCGATGTCGTAGGCCAGTTCGACTTTAGGGATCCCCGAATGAAGCAGTTCTTCTGCATCTTTAAAGTTTGTTGCTTTTACTGTCGGCATGTTAGTCATCCTGTTGTACACAGTGCACTGGAAAGTGTATCGACAGCGTATGATATTTGTGTGACAGTTTTGTTTCACAGAAAGGCGTTACTGACAATATGAGAAGCAACCTGCAAAATTTTGCAACGCGCTGTCATTCGCACAGCGGATGCTCTGTTTCTCTCTGCCATGACAGGCAGCATTCGGTTTTAACGTGCAGGGCAGGCTTGCTATCCTTTACTGAGCCAGAACCCCGTTATATCGTCGCGCACTGAGGCGGTTTTACAGACTGCGTCTACAGCAGCGCCTTGATTCCCGCGATGAGTTTATCCATACCCGCTACCACTTTCGACCCCGGACAACCCACGTTCAGCCGCAGGAAGCCGTTGCCCTCTTCGCCGTAGGTATAGCCCGGCATAATGGCGACCTTCTGCTGTTCAATCAGCTCCTTTTGCAGCAGGCGATCGTCAATGCCCAACGGGCGCAGATCGATCCAGGCCAGATAGGTTGACTGCGGTGGCTGCCAGCCCAGCAGTGGAAAAGCTTCATGCAGCCGATCTGCCACGTAGCGCAGATTATCCTGCAGAGCGTCCCGCAGGGCTTCCAGCCAGGGCTCACCGGCGCGATACGCCGCCACGTAGGCATGAATGGCCAACACCGCCGGAGAAGATAGCCCGTCACAGGCTTTTAGCCGGTGCAGATAGGCATCGCGATAAATTTTACTGCCGATCAGCCCGTAAGCCCCGGTCAGGGCAGGAATATTGAAGCTCTTGGAACCGGAGGTAAACAGTGCCCATTCGCCGCGCGCCACGTCACTCCACGGCGTGTGCCGGCGGCCGCCCCAGACCATATCCATATGAATTTCATCGCTGATCACCCGCACGCCGTGGTGTTCACAACGTTCGGCAATCAGTGCCAGTTCTGCGCGCGTCCAGACTTTTCCGGTCGGATTGTGCGGGCTGCACAGTAGCAGCAGTGAGCAGGCAGGCTGCATCAGCAGGCTTTCCAGCCGCTGTTGATCCAGTATCCAGTCGTTGCCCTGCTTTATCAGCGGGCAGGGCAGCATTCGACGCTGATTACCCTCCACCACCTTAAAAAACGCGTCATAGGCCGGGGTAAAAGTCACCACGCCGTCGCCGGGTTGGCTCCACAGGCGGATGAGCTGCGCCACCATATAAATGACCGAGGGGCCGTAAACCAGCGTTTCGGTATCAATACGACTGTTGAATCGTTGCAAAAACCAGTGGGCCACCGCACCGAGAAAATCGTCATGCTGCCAACGGCTGTAGCCCAGCACACCGTGCTGCAGGCGCTGTTGCAGCGCCTCAAGAATGCAGGGGGCGGCGGGGAAATCCATATCCGAGATGGTGAACGGCAGCAGGTCAGCATCGCCGAAGCGGTCGGCAACGTAATCCCACTGAGTACACCAGGTTCCGTGGCGGTCGGTAACGGTTGAGAAATCAAAAGGCATGCGCTTCACTCCCTGAATCAAGCGGTAAAGGGCGACCGCAGCCGCCCGCTAAGGGGGTTTTATACGGTCAGTGGTTGCGTGATCTCCGTGCTGGCCGCTTCACGAATCAGGGCATCGAGCTCGTCTTTTACCGACTGAACCTGCGGGCCGATGACCACCTGCAGATTGTGTTCATTCAGATGCACCACGCCAATGGCCCGGTTAGCTTTCAGCGTGGCATCGTCCACCCGCGACATCTCTGCCACCGACAGGCGCAGGCGGGTGATACAGTTATCCAGTGAAACGATGTTGCCGGCACCGCCCAACGCGCTGAGGATAGCCGGCACGTTGTAGCCTGATTTGCCGGAAGAGGGGACGGCGGCGGCAGGCAGACTGTCCGAATCGCGACCCGGCGTTTTGATGTTAAAGCGGGTAATCGAGAAACGGAAGATCGCGTAGTACGCCGCGAACCAGATGGCGGCAACCACCGGAACCAGATACCACCGGGTGGCGGTGCCGTGCAAAATCCCGAAGACCACAAAGTCAATGATATTGCCGTCGGTGTTGCCGATGGTGACGCCCAGGACCGACATGATGGTGAAGCCCAGGCCGGTCAACAAGGCGTGGATAACGTACAGCACGGGCGCAACGAACAGTAACAGGAATTCGATCGGTTCTGTGGTTCCACCCACCACACAGGCGACCACGCCGGAAATCAGCAGGCCCTTAATTTTATGGCGGTTTTCAGGTTTGGCGCAGTGGTACATCGCCAGCGCCGCACCCGGCAGGCCGCCGAGGAAGGCAGGCATTTTACCCTGAGACAGGAACTGCGTTGCGCTTTCCGAGAAGCTGTGGGTGGTCGGGCAGGAAAGCTGTGCCTGGAAGATCGTCAGCGCCCCGCTGACCTCGCGACCGCAAACCTCTAACGTACCGCCCGCTTCGGTGAAGCGGATTAGCGCCACGAGAATGTGCTGCAGGCCGAACGGCAGCAGAAAGCGTTCGCCAGAACCGAAAATCATCGGGCCAAAGACTCCCGCCCCCTGAATCAAGTGGCCAAGGCCGTTAATACCGGCGGCGAAGAATGGCCAGACCAGCGGGATCGCCAAACCGACCAGACCCAGCACGACGGTGGTCACGATCGGCACGAAGCGGGTGCCGCCAAAGAACGCCAGCGCATCCGGCAGGCGAATCGTGTTAAAGCGCTCGTGCAGTCGGTAAACGATGATACCCACGATCACCGCGCCAAGAATGCCGGTATCAACAGACTGAATGCCCAAAATCATCTGGATGTTATTGGCTTTCAGCACCGCCGGGTCGGTGGCTGGCAGCGTACCGTTAGCGGTGAGATAGAAGTTCACGGCCAGATTCAGCACGGTGAAACCGACGAAGCCGGAGAAAGCGGCCACTCCTTTATTTTCCCGCGCCATCCCAAGCGGAATTGCAATGGCGAACATCACCGGCAGGAAGCTGAAGGCGAACGAACCGACCTTGCTCATCCAGACGAAAATCAGCTGCAGCAGCGGATTGCCCAGCGCAGGCAGCAGCGTAATAACATCGTGGCTGCTTAGCGAACTGCCAATGCCCAGCATAATGCCGCAAAATGACAGCAGGGCAACCGGTAGCATGAAGGTTTTACCCAGGCTCTGGAAGAACTCCCAGAGTGTGAGACGTGGTTTTTTCTGTGCAGGCATACCTGCTCCCCCGAATGGTATTGTCAGGCTCTGTAGGATTGGAGGCTAAGATAAAACGTTTTACCAAAACATTACGTGTTACAGCTCACACTCTTCTGATGTTCCGGTCAATATCAACGGCGAGTTAAGGTTTAACGTTTTACTCAAAAAGAATATCAGGCTATAACTTGCTGACCAGGCTAATTATTTAAATCTGAGAACGTATAATGGCGGGTGGGGTGATGCCGTATTGTGGAGTCCGCTATGAACGATAAAGTCCGATGAACTCAAAAAAAATGACCATCATTGATGTGGCCCGCCATGCCGGGGTATCTGTCACCACCGTGTCGCTGGTGCTGGGCGGCAAAGGGCGGATTTCTCAGACCACGGCTGAGCGGGTTAACCGTGCCGTGGAGGAGCTGGGCTTTGTGCGCAACCGTCAGGCCAGCACGCTGCGCGGTGGTGAATCGGGCGTGGTCGGGCTGATTGTCCGTGATATCTGCGAACCGTTTTACGCTGAAATGACCGCCGGGCTGAGTGAAATGTTTGAAGCGCAGGGCAAGGTTCTGTTCCTGCTGCAAAGCGGAGCGTCGGGCAAGGGCCTGATGCGCTGCTTCGACACGCTGCTGACGCATGGCGTAGACGGGATAGTGATTGCCGGTGGGGTGGGATCGGTAACCGGGCTGAAAGAAAAAGCGGAGGAGCAGGGCATACCGCTGATTTGCGCTACCCGCTCCGGCGGCATTGACGGCGTTGATGTGGTGCGCCCCGACAATATGCAGGCGGCAAAGATGGCCACTGAATATCTCATCCGGCAGGGACACAGGCAAATAGCCTACCTCGGCGGGCTCAGCAGTTCACTGACCCGCGCCGAACGCCTGGGCGGTTTCTGCGCCACCCTGTTGCAGTATGGTCTGCCGTTTCGTACCGAGTGGATTATCGAATGCGATTACCAGCAAAAGTGTGCGGCAGATGCGGCAGAAAGACTCCTTTCCCACTGTCCGAAAATCAGCGCCATCGTCTGCCATCAGTCTTCCGTCGCGCTGGGGGCGTATTTTGGCGTGCTGCGCACCGGTGCTGAAGTTGGCGGCGGGGCAGTTGACAGTTTCTTCCAGCAGAAAATCGCCCTGATTGGGATGGAAGACGCTCCCGGAGCGGAGCTGACTGAACCTCCCCTGACCGCCATCGCCAACGCCGGGCGCGAAATCGGCCATGCCACCGCACGGCGTTTGCTGCTGCGCATCGGTGGGCAGAATCTGGAGGCCCAGAACATCATCGTGCCGCCGGCGCTGGTGGAGCGGGCATCGGCCTGACATCAGAGACAGGGCGGCATCTTGCCGCCTCGTCCGCGTCCAGTCTTTAACTGTATTCGTTGTAGCGAGGGCAATACTACCTCTGCCCGCCGCGTCTGCAAGCCCCGGCAGCCTGTGTACAGCAGACGTCCAGCTGCTGTGCAGCGAGCAGCACCTTGTCGGATCGCTGTCACAAACAGTGCGATGGGATTGAGGATCAAATAACAATAACCAGGCTGGATAATTCATGTTGTCAGGGTGTGCAGCCGGAAAACCGGCGTCGGAACTCGGGTATTAACGCACTGAAAAAAACAGGATGAAGGGATCGCCAAAGCAAGCGCAGGGGGGACGGGTGTTTGAAAAGCAACACGGTGGCAGGATCGTTGATTGCTGGCACTCCCGTAACAGAACCCGAACAGTGCAGATGAATAGATTACACGGAAAGAAACAATAAATGGTTGGAGCCTGGCATGTTATGAAAAATATTTTACTGATGATTTTTATACTTTTTCCCTTAGCCGTTAATGCTACAGCGACGTTTTCAGGAACCTGGGGAGGAGAAGAGGTTGGATCTGAGGGGGAGTTGCCCAACACATCATTTTCACTCTGGTTTCATCAGGACGGAAAAGAATTGAGCGGGGGCTATTGTTTTGTAACTCAACGGGGGAACCGGACGGACTGCAGTGTTGATAATGAGATATCGATAAGGGGCCAGGTGATGAATAACCAGGTAGCCAAAGTAAGGATTAATCCCTACTTTGGCGGGCCTGGTGGCGTCGCCTTACTGAGCATTCATGATAATGAGCTTGACTGGAAACTAAAATCTCCCTTAAGGAATGAAAGATTTTATATTCCTGATGAGTACAAACTAAAAAAACAACTTGAAACTATCCCGGGTGATGTTGCTTCACGAGAAATGATAACAAAAGACTTTACAGTGGATATTGTTAACCGATGTGGGAGTATTTATGTCGCCTGCGACAATGCTTTGTACCGTAGATTTCGACATGCTAATAATGACATGATTTCCTTGAAGGGTGTTTCAATGTTTAAAAATAAAGCCAAAGGTGGCAAGGAGCTGGTGTATGTTTTTTCCAATTTAAATGTGAGCTACTTTGTTTATATTGAGCGTTCACTGTTAATAGTCGAGAAGGAGGGTAAGGTGATTTTGTCGCAAAAGGGTGTCTGGAGAAAAAAGTAATGAGTACCCCAGCTATATGGTTTTAATATTTATGGCTGGATTATGATAGATATTATCTCGTTATCATAAAAAACTGGCTGTCATTTACAGAGCGATATTTTCAGGTGCGAAAATAGCAGGCAGCGCCTGCCCGTTAATTTCCAGGAAGGAGAGTACCATGGACAGAACCGGATTAAAGTTCACCCTGACCACAGCGGGCCTGCCGGATGACACCTTTGTGGTGGTGGACTTCACCCTCAGCGAGCACTACTCCGCCCCCTATGAGCTTCACGTCGGCCTGGCCAGCGCCGACCCGGCGGTGGATTTTGCCGCCGTGCTGGACCAGGATGCGGCGCTGCATATCTGGCGCGAGGGCGAGCTGCAGCGCAGCATCAGCGGCAT
>CAJYIY010000052.1 GCA_913775305.1 uncultured Erwinia sp.
GTCTTGAGGTCGGCTGCCGGGCTGACCTGGTGCTTATTCCGGGACGTAGCATGGTGGAAGCTTTGGTGGAAATGCCTCGGGATCGGAAGGTGTTTAAGGGGGGAGTGCTGGTAGCGGATAATGAGGAGTGCCTCTTTTAATGGCTGAGAAAACAACGCGTATTCGTGCCGCCTGGGTCGTGGGTTACCGCGACGGTGATCATTGCCTGTATGCCGACGGGGAAGTGGTGTATCAGGGAGATAAAATCCTGTTTGTTGGCCATGATTATCCCGGGCATGTTGATGAGGATATGAATGTCGGCAACAGCATGGTCGGTCCTGGATTTATTGACGTGGATGCGCTGGGGGATTTAGACACCACCGTGCTGGCATTCGACAACCAGCCCGGATGGCGCAAAGGGCGGATCGTTGCTGACGACTGGCAGCGACGCGATCTCTGTACCCGGGAGCAACTCGACTTCGCCAAGCGTTACGCTTACAGCCAGCTGCTGCGCAATGGGATCACCAGTTTTGCCCCGATAACGTCGATCCTTTATCGCGAATGGGCGGAAGATTTCGACGAATATCTTTACGCCGCGGACGTTGCGGAGTCGCTCGGTGCGCGCGCCTGGCTTGGCCCGGCGTTTATGGCCGGATACTATGTTACTGATGCCGCCGGGCACTTCAGCCGACGTGAGGACAGCGTCCGGGCACAACGCGGTCTTGATGAGGCACAGCGCTTTTTTATGCGCCTGCGGCAGCGCGGTGTTCCGACGCTAAGCGGGATGCTGGCGCCGGACAGAATTGAGGGCGGGGATGCACAGTGGCTCGCCGATCTGGCCGCGCTGGCAGGGGAGCTAGCCTGTCCAACCCGGCTTCACTGTTGTCAGAGTGAGCTGGAAATCAATGAGATCGCCCGGCGCTATCACGGCAAGAGTTCGCTGGAGGTGCTGGAAAACGTGGGTCTGCTAAACCAAAGAATGCTTTTGCCGCACGGTCAGTTTCTGGGAGGCGCACAGCCTGATCCGCTACGGATTGCGCAGGATATCGAGCGTCTGGCGCGTTCAGGGGCGACGGTGGTCGCCTGTCCGCTGGTTTCGGGTCGTCACGCAAAATATCTTGAACAGTATCCGCAGCTCAGGGCCGCCGGTGTCAATATGGCCCTGGGCACCGATACTTTCCCGCCGGATATGTTCAGCAACATGCATCTCGGCGTGATCCTGACCCGAGTGGTGACGGGCGATATAACTGCCGCCAGCAGCGCAGATTATTACCGCATGGCGACGATTGGCGGGGCGCAGGCGCTGGGACGCGACGACCTGGGGCGTCTGGCACCGGGCTGTCAGGCAGATATGATGATAGTCAGTCTGACTCAACCCGCGCTGGGACAGATATTCGATCCCATTGCCGCGCTGGTGCTGAGTGGCAACGGGCGTGATGTGACCGGTACAATTGTTGCCGGGCGCAAGGTCTACTGGGAGGGCGATATGGTCCAGGCCGGTTATGATCTGGCGGAACTGCACGCAGAATCGCAGCGCGTGTTCGCTCATCTTCTGCGAAGCTATCCGGAACGAACGGTCAATCATCCACCGCTTGCGGAGATTGTACCGCCCACTTTTCCACTCCATTGCCGGGGAAACACCAATGAGTGAACGCTTTTTATTAACCAACGTCCGCCTGGAGCAGGGATTTATTCGTCACCAGGGCATTGTGCAGGGGACCGAATGTGCTGAGTTTACCCTGGATATTGTCGACGGCAGGATTGACGCTGTTTACGCCGGGACGCAGCACCTGCCGGGCGTTGCTGAGCAGGATGGCAGAGGATACCTGATGCTGCCGGTGACCCGGGATGAGCATATTCATCTGGATAAAACGTTTTATGGTGGCCCCTGGCGCGCGGCGCGGGAGAACGGAGCACAGGACATCTTTGAAATGATCGCCCTGGAGCAGGAGATACTGCCTGCACTGCTGCCAACCTCGGTGCAGCGCACGCACGCGCTGCTTCAGCTGTTACAGCAGCAGGGGACAACGTACGTTCGAAGCCACTGTAATATCGAGCCGGTCAGCGGTTTGCAAAGCCTGCGGCATTTGCAGGAGGCGTTGGCGCCCTGGCGGGATCGGCTTCAGTGTGAGATTGTGGCTTTTCCGCAGCACGGGCTGCTGCGTTCAGGTTCGCTGTCGCTGATGCGCGAAGCGCTGGCGCTGGGCTGCGAGTGGGTCGGCGGCCTCGATCCGTCAAAAGTGGATGGTCGAATGGTCCACTCGCTGGAGGCGACCCTGGAACTGGCCGTTGAAGCAGGAAAGGGCATTGATTACCATCTGCATGAGGATCAATCCACCGGTATCGCCTGTATCCGCTATCTGCTGGATGCGCTGGAACGAGAGCCAACGCTGCGCGGAAGGCTGACGCTGAGTCATGCTTACTGCCTGGCGCAAATTGATCCGGCTGAGCTCAGCGAGCTGGCCGGAAGGATGGCAGAGCTTGGTGTCTCGCTGGCTACCTGTTTGCCGTTAGGCAAGGGCGTGATGCCACTGCCGTACCTGCGCGAACGCGGAGTGAAGCTGTTAAGCGGCACTGACAGCGTTATCGATCACTGGTCGCCGTTTGGTTCCGCCAGTATGCTGGAGAAAGCACATGACTGGGCCCGGCTTTATACACAAGGCACGGAGTTTGAGCTGAGCCGGGCGTTGGCGATCGCTACCGGGAATTGCCTGCCTTTATCCGACAGCGGCGAGGTGGTCTGGCCGAAAGTGAATGATGAGGCCAGTTTTGTTTTACTGAATGCGGCCTGTTCGGCGCAAGTAGTTGCGCGTCTGCCTGCCGTTGAGGCAGTCTATTTCCGTGGAAAAAGGGTTTGGATCAGAGAGTGAATCAGGGTCGGGAACGTAATGAGTGAAAAATTGACGCCAAAGCAGCGTGAAGTTAATCGGGTGGTGGAATCGCTCACCCAGGCCATCGGCCAGCATAAGTTAAGACCCGGTACACGCTTAATTGAGGCACAAATCGTCGAAGCCCTGCAGGCAAACCGCAATCACGTGCAGGCGGCTCTGCAGCGCATGGCTGGTCAGAAGATTGTCACTATCGAACCCAATCACGGCGCAATGGTTGCCCGACCGACAGCAAAACAGGCTCAGGAGGTCTTCATTGCCCGTAGCGCCATTGAGTGTGCCATCATTTCGTGCATTACGCCGGAAAAAATGGCACTTTTCACTGAGGAGATAGCCCGTCAGCAACATAACGAACATCAGTCATTCCATGCTCAGGATCGTCGTCGCATTGTCTACGAACTGGGCGCATTTCATGAACTGATGGCGCGGATCGCAGGCAATGACATTCTGCGCGATATTCTGGATAACCTGATGATACTGAGTTCGCTGATAGTCATGCTTTATCAGCAAGATGTCACCACTCACTGTCAGTGTGATGAACACAAACATATCATTACTGCGCTACAGGAAGGTGATACTCAACGCGCGCAGAATCTTATGCGTGACCACTTACAAGCTCTTCTGCAGCAACTGAATCTGAATGAAACGCCACAGAATCTCATGACATTGCCTCAGGCATTGTATGAAATTAGTGATTAATCACTCCGAAATACAAATTACAAATGCAAAACATGCCGTTGGCCACGGTAGCAATAAAGTCCATTTATTGATGACCAAACGGCCTGAACAGACCGGGCGGGTAGCTTTTCCGCGAAGACGCTGCGGGTGAAGTGATCCGGCAGTTCACCTGTTAAGCAAAGCATTTTCCACTGAACTGACGATATGTGCGGAGCTTCAGACGGCTGTGGTGTTGTTTAGAATAATAATTGTATGTTGTAACTATTTTTTTGTGCACATACTGGGGGTCTACGCCGGAACCGCAGTTTTTTACTGGCGGCCAAAACTATACCGAGGTTTTATACTCCGCTTGGGTTGGCAGGTTTAAAGTTGAGTATTGCACCTACATGATCTCCAGTTACCAAAATGAAGGCGTATTTTTTGCTTCGGCCCAGAAATTCAGCTGTTAGTAGTGTCCACTCCCCATTATTTGAGGCAGAGCTGATTAGCGTTTTCCAGTCGTTTTCGGTGTGTGTCCGGGGGAAGGTGCCCCAGACTTTCATGGGTACGATTCAGGTTAAAATCCTGCTGCCATAACCAGCCATTTCTCTGACCTGACTGAGTGATTCAAATAAATAAGCATTCAAAAATTCACGGCGAAATGAACCATTAAAACGTTCAATTAATCCATTCTGCTGCGGTTTACCCGGCTGAATATGGCGCGATGTGATATCATCATATTCGCAGTAATTCAGTCAGTTAACCGATATCAGTTCCGGACCATTATCAACTCTGATTTGCCGAGGCTGCCCACGTTCTTCTTTCAGGCGTTCAGGTACACGGATCACCCTGTCTGCTGGCAAAGAAGTATCGACTTCAGTAGCCAGACACTCGCGTGTTCCATCATCAATAATATTCAGCGTTCTGAAGCGCTTACCGCAATACATAGCATCATGCATAAAGTCCATCGCCCATTGATCATTGGGTTTATTTACAACAGATAACGGTTTTTTCTCACGTTCTGGCACTGTTTTTTGACTCTGCGTTTAAGGTTCAGATCTGACCGGCTATACACACGATAAACACGTTTATGGTTGAAGCTGAATGTTGGCGAAGCCATAAGACAAATGACATTATTTCAGTTGCTAAATTTTTGTCTTCAAATGAAATGGCACACCACAACTTGACGGCCAAAAGCACAATGCCCCCGGCTACCCGACAGCAGCCCGGGGGTCAGACTCACTATACTATAACGATGCCAGCCCCTCTGCCCGCCAGCATCGCACCGCATTTCCGCTCTCTGATTGCAGCAACGGCTGAGCTTCACTGCACCGGGCTGAAGCATATGGGCAGCGATCGCGGAAATAGCATCCCGCAGGCAGTTTGCGATTTCCCGGCAGTTCCGTATTGGTTGGCGCGCCATCCAGCGGTGCGCCGATGCGCGGCACCGATTCCATCAGCAGTCGCGTATAGGGATGCAACGGGGAATCCAGCACCTGCCGCGTTTCGCCAATCTCAACGATTTGCCCCAGATACATCACGGCCACGCGGTCGCTCATATGCCGGACTACCGAAACATTGTGAGAAATCAGGACATAAGTAAGGTTTTGCTGCCGTTGCAAAGAGACCAGCAGATTAAGGATTTGAGCCTGAACGGAAATATCCAGCGCAGAGGTCGGTTCATCCAGCACCATGATATCGGGCTGCCCGGACAGTGCACGGGCAATCGCGATGCGCTGCCGCTGACCGCCGGAGAAGGCGTGCGGAGGGCGATCAAGATACTCAGGGCGAATGCCTACCTTAGCCGCCAAAGCTTCAGCAAGCTGACGGCGTGATTTTTCATCGCTGCGCGACTGTATCCAGACGGGTTCAGTAATAATTCTCCAGACCGGTAATCGCGGATCGAGTGAAGAGAGCGGGTCCTGAAATACCATCTGCATTCCGCGGCCGAGCCACGAGTTTGGCGACCGGGCCAGCTCCAGCCGTCCCGATGTGGGTTGCAGCATCCCCATCAGCAGCTTTGCCAGCGTACTCTTGCCGCATCCGGACTCACCAACAATGCCCAGTGTTTCACCACGATGGACCACCATGTCCAGCCCGTTAAGCGCATGAACGCGCTCGGTGACTTTACCCCACCAGTTGGTTTTAGCCGGAAAATTGACGTGAACCTCGTTCAGTTCGAGTAGTGATTCAGACATTTACCACCTCCTCCTGTGGATACCAGCAGGCTACCTGCCGATCAACGTGCCCTGAAGGTCGCAACGACGGCGCCCGGCCGCAGGCGTCTCCTGCTGCAAAACAGCGTTCGCGAAACGCACAGCCGGCAGGAAGGTTGGCCAGATTAGGCACGGTGCCGGGAATTGAGGCCAGCTCCGCGCGAGGTTTACCCCTGTCCGGCGAGCATTCCAGCAATCCGGCGGAATAAGGATGTGAAGGCTGTGTCAGTACGCTTTCCGTACTGCCACTTTCAATAACTGATCCGGCATACATGACATATAACCGGTCGCAAACCTGAGAAACCACCGCCATGTCGTGGCTGATAAACAGCACGGCAGTGCCCGTGGAGGCGGCTTTTTCTTTTAACAGCCTCAGCACCTGGCGTTGCACCGTCACATCCAGCGCGGTAGTAGGCTCATCGGCAATCAGCAGGTCAGGCTCACAGGAGAAGGCCAGTGCAATCATCACCCGCTGGCGCATTCCGCCGGACAATTCGAACGGATAGCGCTGCATGACGTTTTCCGGATCGGCAATCTGCATATCTTTCAGCAGCGTACCTGCCCGCTCACGGGCCTCGCTGACGGACAGCGGCCGATGTTGGCGAAGCACGTCTACCATCTGTTTGCCTATGCGGCGGGTGGGATTCAGCGCCGTCATGGGTTCCTGAAAAATCATTGCCACCTTATTACCGCGCATCTGGCGCATTTCCGTTTCGCTGGCATTCAGTACATCTTTTCCTGCCAGCTCAAGCCTGCCGCTGTTCACACGATAGGTATGTTGTGGGATCAGCCGCATGGACAGCATAGCGGTAACGGATTTACCGGAGCCAGACTCACCGACAACACCGACAATCTCTCCCCGGTTGATATGCATCGACACGTTATTCAGTACGTTTATCTCCCCCTGAAACACCGGGAAACTCAGGCGAAGGTTTTCAATGGTCAGTATTCTGTCCTGCATCAGTTGCGTCCTCCGGCTTTGGGATCGAGTAAATCCTGGATACCATCGCCAAACAGATTAAATCCAACGGCGGTAATCAGGATCGCCGCGCCGGGAAAAGTGCAGTACCACCACTGGTCGAGCACGTAGTTGCGCCCGACAGCCACCATCGCGCCCCATTCAGCCGTAGGCTGCTGGGCACCCAGACCGATGAAACCCAGCGTGGCGGCCATCAGAATCGCGCTGCCCACATCGAGAGAAGCCTGCACCACGAGCGGGGGAAGCGCATTGCGCAGAATATGCCAGCTGATCAGATGCCAGCGGGATGCTCCAAAGGTTCGGGAGGCCTCAACAAAGGTATGCTGCCTGACAATCAGCGTTTGTCCGCGCGCCAACCGTACGTAAAACGGGATACGTACAATCGCAATGGCCAGCATCGCGTTAAACAGGCTTGGGCCGAGAGCAGCAGCCAGCGCCATGGTCAGCACCAGCGACGGAATCGACAGCATGATATCCATCAGCCGCATAATGAAGGCATCGCTGTACCCGCCGAGCACGCCGGACAGGCAACCAAGTAACGATCCGCTGATTCCCGCCACCAGAACCACCGCCAGCCCGGCGGCTACGGATTGCTGGCTGCCAATCAGCACCCGGCTGAACAAATCACGCCCGACTTCATCAGTGCCGAACCAGTGCCCGGCCCCCGGCGGCAGCAGTCGTTCAGCCAGATTAATGGCATTGGGGTCGTGCGGCACCAGCCATGGGGCAAAAATCATCAACAGCAGCATAAAAACAATAATCGCGGCGCCCACGACCGTTAAGGGACTTTTGCCGATCATCCACAGGCGACGTTTCCAGACCGTTGCACGGGGCTTTGCCCTGACAATTGCGGGCTGTTGCTGGGTTAACATCATTTATTACGCTCCCCGACCCATTCTTGGGTCAATCCAGAGATAAAGAAGATCGACAAGCAGGTTCACCAGCACATAGGCGAAGGAAACCACAATGGCAAAGCCCATCACTGCCGGGAAATCGAGCGCCTGCACTGAAGCCACTACGTAGGCCCCCATCCCCGGCCAGGCGAACACCGTCTCGGTCAGCACGGCACCGTACAGCAGATCGCCAAGCGCCAGTCCCAGCACCGTCACCGACGGGATCAGCGCATTTGGCAGCGCATAGCGTACAATGATGGTGAATTTACTCAGTCCGCTGGCCAGTGCCGTGCGCACGTAGTCCTCACTGAGCTGTTCCAGCATTGCCGAGCGGATCTGGCGAGCCACGATGCCAAGATGCACAAAGGCAAGGGTGGTGGCCGGCAGGATCAGATGGGTCAACGCATTGCCAAACGCCGCCAGATCGCCGCTGAGCAAAGCGTCAATCAGATAAAAACCGGTGACGTGAGCGGGGGGATCCAGCCAGTCATCCAGCCTGCCGCCACCGGGCAACAGATTCAGCTTGCCGTAAAACAGCACAATGACACCCAGCCCCAGCCAGAATGCCGGGGTGGAAATGCCGGTCAGCGCCAGCAGACGTACCAGGTGATCCAGCCAGCGATTTTTATACACGGCAGACAGCACCCCCAGGGGTATACCCACCACCAGAGCAATCAGCAGCGCACAGAAGGCCAGTTCGAGGGTGGCCGGGAAAAAGGCTTTCAAATCTTCCAGCACCGGGCGGCCGGTACGGATGGAGATGCCCAGATCGCCATGCATAAGCTGTTCAACGTAGCGGATAAACTGTTGCCACAGCGGCAGATTAAGCCCCAGCTGTTCACGGATATGCTGCACAATCTCATCGCTGGCACGATCCCCGGCCAGCAGGCGAGCCGGGTCACCGGGAATAAGATGCGAAATAATGAAAGTAATTACGCAGACGCCAGCGACAACTAATAGCAGCCCCCAGCTGCGCTGGCGGATTAAACTCCAGAAACTCATCATGGCTTCCTTAGCAGGATCGAAGCCGATCCTGCAAAATAAGGATTAATTAACGACTTATTTACTCATGTCGGAGATATTAAAGATCTGCTCAAGCATCGGATTAAAGACGTAACCTTTTACGTTTTTATTCATCGCCACCTGATAGTTCTTCTGGAATAAATACACGTAGGCGGCTTCATCAATCACGATTTTCTGCGCGGATTGATAGAACCGGGTACGCTGTGCCGGGTCGGAGGTCGAAACCGCCTGCTTCAGCAGCGTATCCACCTGCGGATTAACATAGAATGAACGGTTGCCGGGCAACCCTTTTTTGTCCGATTCAAACCAGTAGTTCATAAACATGTAGGGATCGGCAAAGTCCGGGCTCCAGTTACCAATCGCGATGTCATAATCACCTTTACCAATGCGCTCACGCATGGTGGCGTTAGCCAGTTTTTCCAGCCTGACGTTAATGCCCAGCGATTGCAGATTGGCCTGCATTGAAAGAGCAATCGGTTCCCAGTTTGGATCGTTATCGGAATAGAGGAACGACAGCGTTTTGGGTTTATTCGATACTTTCCCGTAGGCCTCCTTCGCCTTATTCAAATCATGGGAATATTGCATGGCGGTAGCATCGTAACTCCACATACCTTCCGGCACCGGACCACGCATCTGCTTGCCGTTTCCGCCCAAAATCCCGTCAACCATGCCCTTATAGTCGGTCGCCCACGACACCGCGCGGCGTAAATCGGGTTGATTTAACGGCGCCCTGGCATTATTCAGATACAGATAGGTGACCCGCAGGGCCGGATAATCATAGACCGCGACCGTTCCCTGCTTTTTCAATGCAGCGAACTGATCAACCGGCAGAGAATCAGCAATGTCCACATCGCCCTTTTCCAGCTGCAGGCGGCGTGCGGCGCTTTCGCTGATAATTTTTACCGAGACGCGTTTGAATGCCGGTTTGTGTCCTGCATAGTGGGGGTTTGGCACCATCACCAGCTGCTGTCCTTTCTGCCAGCGCTGTAGCATATAAGCCCCGGAACCCGCAGTATGCTCCGCCAGCCAGGCCCGCGCGTCATCCGCGGCGTTAGCTTTCAGCACTGCGGGGTTGATAATTGATGCGCCGTCGTTGGCCAGCGTAAAGAGGAACGGCGCGAACGGTTCACTGAGGGTAAAACGCACGGTTATCGGATCAACTGCTTCTACTTTTAAATCAGCCGGGAACGCCTCAGATGGCCCCTGCTTGATACGCATCAGCCGCTCAAAGGAGAGTTTCACCGCTTCAGCGGTCACCTCGCTCCCATCAGCGAACATCGCCCCTTTATTCAGGGTGAAGGTCCAGACTTTACCGTCTGCCGAGCTTGTCCAGCTGGCAGCCAGATCCCCTTCAACGTCGGTTGAACCTTTGCCATTTTCCGTTTTGTACTTCACCAGCCGCTGATAGGCCGGATAGGTCACGGTCCAGTCGTTATTATCAATGGTGACGGCCGGATCCAGCGTTTGCGGATCGGCCGCTTTGCCGATCACCAGCATATCCTTCGGCACGGCTGACATCGCCGGGGCTGAGACCGCAACCAGCGCTGCAAGTAAAAGTGGGCGAAAATAGCCTGATGCTGTGTACGTCTTTATCATGGGAAGACTCCGTCAATCGGTGCAGGTGAAATACAGGAGAAAACATCATCAATAAGCGGATAGACCGACGCCTGCGGTAATTCAAAATGCCACCATTCAGTCGCGATACCGGTAAACCCCCCACCGAACATGACTGCATTAAGCAGCAGCCGGTTGCGTTGAGCTGACTGCGAAAGCGCAGGGTGATAGGGATGGGATAACTCGTCCATTTCATCAAACGCAGTGCCCATATCCAGCGCATGGCCATCGCTGTCGAGCAGAGTGACATCAATCGCTGTTCCCCGGCTGTGATTCGATCCCTGACTCAGCGGTACCACATAGTCCTGATTGGGACAGGCGCGCCACAACAGCTCCTGGGCTTTTTGTGGTCGGTAGGCATCCAGCACCAGCAGGGTGAACCCCGCCACACGGGCAATTTCAATACTTTTTTCCAGCACCTTAACCGCATCAACATGCAGCAGGCACTGCGCAGAACTGTAAATCTGCTGGCCAGTGATGTTGTCGGCCGTGGCATATTTCATATCGAACTTCAGCTGAGGAAACTGCTCAGTAATATCGATTAGTTGTGTTTCCTGAATCATGCGTTAATCCCTGCTTTTAACGTTCAAACTGTCCAAATTCCTGCTGAAGCAGACGGTTTTGTGCCAGACGAGCCGACAGTTTTGGCCCAAGCTGTTCCACCACGGCAGAAAGAAGAAGGTTATACAGGCAGCTCACCGGGGCGAGAGAATCCCAGAAGCAGCCGGTGTCGGTTTTTACCTGAAGCACGTCGGCCTGATAATCGCGAGCCCAGGGGCACCACATATCGGTGACCAGTGCCATGGCAACGCCGCGTTCTGCTGCAACACGGCAGAACTGCCTTGCCACAGTGGAGTAGGCCCGGGTATCGGTCAGCACCACGTAAGGCTTTTCATATTCTGAATTAAGTGATTCAAGCCAGCTGCCGGAACTGCCTTCGGCATAGCTGACACGCGGACGCAGATATTCCAGGTGACTGAAAAAGGTATTAGCGATGCCGCGTGTCGACTGGATCCCCAGGATTATGACGGCATCCGCCTGCGCAATCTGCCTGCTGACCGCCATAAAAGTCTCGGTTTGTGCCAGCTGATACACATAGCGAATGGCTTCAAGTTCCATATGCAGCGACTGACTGGCCCGATCGGGCAGAGCCTGCTGCTGCTCCCATGAGTCCAGACGGTCAATCACTCCCCAGTGCTTGTAGACCTGACTGGGTACTTCACGCAGCTGGCTTTTAACGTCCTCCAGATTGCGAAACCCTATTTTTCGCAGATAACGCCCTACGGTAATCCCGCTGGTGCCGGTGGCCTGGGCAATGCTGTCAGCCGTCTCAAAAGGTATTTGCTCCCGGTTGCTTAATAACCAGGCGCTGATACGCTTTTCGCTCGGTGTCTGGCTGCTCCAGGCCGCTTCAATCTGGGTAAACAGTTTGGTGTATGCGCTCATAGCGTTTCCGTGTTAATTCGCTGTCATTACAGGCATGACTGACACATCAGTAACAAAGCACGATACATGCCACTATTGAGTGACTCATCACTTATTATTTAAAATCATGATGTTAGTTGCAATTATCATCAAAGTAACTCTCCGGCAGTCAGTTAACGAAATGAGCCATGGTGCAACATTAAGGGCAGCTGCCTCACATCTGTGCAACACGTCAGGCGCGACTGGCGGGTCACGATGAATGCATTATTTCCGTAGAGAATATTTGCTGTATCATCCTCCCCCTTCAATGACTGATGATTTCAACCAGGGAGAAGGTCTTTATGCGTAATGATATTTTTTCTAAAAGGGGAGGGTGCACATGTCACTGATCACCATTGTGTTAGTTTTTATGATGGCCATTGTTGTGACCGTTTTTATCTCTCATTTGCTGTCTGCCAAAATCCCTCTGCCGCTGCTCCAGATTGCTGCAGGTGCAGCCCTGGCCGCGAGCGGTTTTCAGGTCGATTTTGATCCTCACATCTTTCTGCTGCTTTTCATCCCTCCGTTGCTGTTTCTTGACGGCTGGCGCATTCCCAAGGATGCCTTTTTTAGCGATTTGAAGCCGATACTGTCGTTGGCTATCGGACTGGTGCTGGTCACCATTATTGGCATTGGCTGGTTTATTCACTGGCTGATTCCGGCGATCACCGTAGCCGCGGGATTTGCGCTGGCGGCGATTCTGTCACCAACGGATCCGGTTGCCGTATCCGCGATGACCGCCAGCTCACCGCTGCCTTCCAGAATGGGACATATTCTCGAAGGTGAGTCGCTGTTAAACGATGCATCAGGTCTGGTGGCGTTTAATTTTGCCGTCGCGGCAGTGCTGACCGGCAGCTTCTCACCCGGCGATGCGGTAACGCATTTTCTAGTGATGGCGTTTGGCGGTATTCTCAGTGGTCTGGTGGTGGTCTGGGTTACCGGCAAGTGTAATAACTTCCTGATCAGACGAACCCGTGAAGAACCGGCGATACAGATCCTGATTAGCCTGCTCATCCCTTTTGCCGCTTACATTCTTGCCGAAAGCTTCCACGTATCGGGGATCCTGGCCGCCGTTGCCGCGGGCATCGCCATGCACTATGAGCAGCTGTCCGGTCCCCGCCTTCCGGCAACGCGGATGAAAAGCAGTGCCGTGTGGAATATGCTGCAGACCACGCTGAACGGCATGATCTTCCTGATGCTGGGTGAACAGCTTCCCCGCATGCTGGAAACGCTGCCAGACGTTGCCAGCCAGGCGGGCGTTTCCTCACCCTGGTACCTGCTGCTGTATGCCGTTGTGATTACTCTGGCGCTGGGCGTTGTCCGTTTTTGCTGGGTATGGTTGTCTATTACCTTTACCGTTTTTCGCCAGAAACGCCGGGGTAAAGCCACCACCAGCCGCCCACAGTTCAGCGCGGTTGCCGTGATGGCGCTGGCCGGCGTGAAAGGCTCAATTACGCTGGCAGGTATCCTGACGCTGCCCGTCCTCCTGAACGATGGCTCACCGTTTCCGGGAAGGGAGCTGCTGATCTTTCTCTCAATGGCGGTGATCCTCTTATCACTCATCGTTGCCGCCATCGGGCTGCCGATCATGACCGCTTATCTTAATGATGACCTGCCTCATGAATCAGGCAAAGGCGCGATAGGTGCGGCGCTGACCGAAGCGGCGATTGCCCGCCTGCAGGAATTACTCAGCCAGCCCGTTGACGACCCGGAAGAAGAGGCCCTGCGGGCAGATGCAGGAAACCTTCTGCTGGAGAACTACCAGCGCCGCCTTCACTACAATGACGACGACGAGCAGAATGACGTCGGCATGGAACTGATGAAGCGCGCCCGTATTGAGAAACAGATGCAGCGGGAGGCAATTATAGCCCAGCGTGCCGAGCTGTTCAGACTCAAACGCGCCCGCAATATCACCGACACCACCTTCCAGCAGGCGTTGAGGGCAATTGATTTGAAAGAGGAAAGCCTGCACTGACAGGGCTTAACTTTCTTCCATCGCCTGCCTGAGGACGCTAAACACGCGCTCATCGCTCAGGTGGGCGACGTTAAAACGCAAAAACTCCCCCGCCGACTGCGACACGCTGAATACGTTGCCCGGCGCCATCACCACGTTGTGCTGGCGGCAGCGCCGGGCAATATCGGCAGAATCCATCCCGACAGGCAGGCGACACCAGAGATAAAATCCGCCACGCGGCACGATCCACGGCGTCAGCCCAAGCGCCCTCAGCTTCTCTGACGCCACTTCCCTTGCCCGAGTCAGCCGCCGGATAACCTCATCCAGATGCTTGCGGTAGCTGCCGCTGGAGAGCACGCTGGCCAGCAGTTCCGTGGTCATCGGACTGGGGCCACCGAAGTGGGTGGCGATTTGCAGATCAACCAGTCCTTCAATCCATTCCCGCCGACAGGCAATATAGCCACAGCGTATGGAAGCCGACAGCGTTTTGGAAAAGCTGCCCATGCGGATCACCCGCTCCAGCCCGTCAGGGATCGCCAGCCGCGAAGACAATTCCGGCTCGAATTCCGAGAAAATATCATCCTCAACGATAATCAGATCATGCTCTCTTGCCGCGCTGAGCACCCGCCAGGCCGTTTGCGGAGACAGGCTCGCGCCGGTCGGGTTATGCAGCGCTGAGTTGGTGATGTAAAGGCGCGGATGTGTCGTGCTGAGCACCTGCTCGAAAACGGCGACGTCCGGTCCGGTCGGGGTAAAGGGTACGCCCACAATGGTGACCTGATGCGCCCGCAGCAAAGCCTGAAAGTTGAAGTAGCAGGGATCGTCAACCAGTACGGTGTCACCGGGCCGCAGCAGGTACCGACAGATCAAATCCAGCGCCTGGGTCCCGGATCCGGTTAGCATGATTTGCTGTATCGAGGCCGACAGCCCCTCTCCCGCAAACCGGGCCAGCAGCAGACGACGCAGCTCCGTCGCCCCGCGCGTATTGCCGTAATCACTCAGCAAGCTGGCATCAGAGCGCGCCAGCTGACGCATCGCCTTACGCAACGCTTCCACCGGCATCCATTCTGCGGGCAGCCAGCCGCAGCCGGGTTTTAATGCATCCGGTTCGGCATCCAGCGACTGACGCGAAACCCAGAACGGATCGACGTCTTGTTGATAGTCCGGGCTTTTCTCCACCAGGCTGAGCGGTGCCTGATGTGACCCGGTGACGAAAAAACCCGCTCCACGCCGCGCACGAATCACTCCGGTCGCGGCCAGTCGTTCATAGGCTTCAACCACAGTGGAAGGGGATACCTGCATCTGCGCCGCGTACCGTCGCACCGACGGCAGGCGCTCTCCGGTAGAGAGTGCGCCAGAAAGAATCCGGCGACGAATGTCTTCTGTCAGCATTTCAGTGCGGGTCATCGTGGTGAATCCTCAGTCAGCTTCGCCACTGTACTGGGGATTTAACCCATACAGTTCGATAAAATTGTACGGTATTGTACCTTCGAATCCTTGCCGACGTTGCCTACTATGACTCCAAATTAACGGGCAAATCGTAAGAGGATGTATGGAACGGACAACGGCAGGGTGGTGGAGTGGGCTGGCTGGTGTGGTGATTTTTAGCGGTTCGCTTCCGGCGACACGCGTGGCGGTTAATGATTTTTCGCCGCTGTTTCTCACCTCAGCCAGAGCCACCATCGCGGCACTGCTGGGGGGTGCACTGCTACTATTGTTGCGACAGCGCCGCCCGACGAGATCCGATATGCTGCCCTTGGTAATTGTTTCGCTTGGTGTGGTGGTTGGCTTTCCGCTGCTCACAGCGCTGGCCCTGCGCCATCTCAGCGCCGGTCATTCACTGGTATTTATCGGGCTGTTGCCACTCTTCACGGCAGTGTCTGGCGTGCTGCGTGGTGGAGAACGCCCACGGATGGCATTCTGGCTGTTTTCCCTGCTGGGTGCCGGAATTGTTGCAGGATTTGCCATCGCAAATGGACAGGGCGGCACTGTTGCGGGGGACTTACTGATGCTCGCCGCCGTGATTGTCTGCGGCCTGGGCTACGCCGAAGGGGCTGGCCTCTCGCGGCGGCTGGGTGGCTGGCAGGTGATAAGCTGGGCGTTGCTGCTTTCTCTGCCGCTGATGATGCTCGTCGGCCTGTTCAATCTTCCACCCAGCTGGCGTGCAATCAGTCCGCCTGGCTGGTTCAGTCTGGGCTACGTGTCGCTGTTCAGCATGCTGATCGGCTTTCTGTTCTGGTATCGTGGCCTCGCGCTCGGCGGCATTGCCGGCGTCAGCCAGCTTCAGCTCCTGCAACCCTTTTTCGGCCTGCTGCTGGCCGCCGCGCTGCTGCATGAAACCATCGCCTGGAGCATGATCGCCTGCGCCACGGCAGTGATCTTTTGCGTAGCCGGAGCCAGACGCTTCAGTTGACGTCGTGAACCTGACCTTCAAAACCGGCAACGGCGGCAAGGTGCAGCGGGGCTGCTCAGGAGATGAATGTGCGATGCGCATCTGAAGCACCTCAAAAACCCTCCGGATTTGTTTCTTTCGAGTAAAAAAGTGACAGCTAAATTTGATATGTTATAACATAACAAATACCCTGTAAGGGATACGGTATTAACCCGGTTAATCTCTGCGTTTACGCACCTGAGGACGTCACTATGTCACAACAACACACCATGGCCGACCACGATGGTCGCCTGCCGGTAACAGTACTGTCCGGCTTTCTGGGCGCGGGAAAAACCACCCTGCTCAATCATATTCTTAATAATCGCGAGGGCAGACGCGTCGCGGTTATCGTCAATGATATGTCTGAAGTCAACATCGACGCTGCGCTGGTGCGCGATGGCGGAGCCGACCTGTCGCGCACCGACGAAAAGCTGGTCGAGATGAGCAACGGCTGCATTTGCTGCACGCTGCGTGAAGATTTACTGCTCGAAGTGAATCGACTGGCGAAGGAAAACCGCTTCGATCATCTGGTGATTGAATCCACCGGCATCTCTGAACCGCTCCCCGTCGCGGAAACGTTTACTTTCGAGGATGACGACGGTGAAAGCCTGTCTGCTGTGGCCCGGCTGGATACCATGGTCACGGTGGTGGATGGCTTTAACTTCTTACGCGACTATGAATCGCGCGACAGCATTGAATCACGCGGCGAGTCGCTGGGTGAGTTGGACGATCGTTCGGTGGTCGACCTGCTGATTGAGCAGATTGAGTTTTGTGACGTGCTGATTATCAACAAAATCGATCTGATCGGCGAGAAGCAGCGCGAACGGCTTATCGCAATCCTCCGCAGCCTTAACCCCCGTGCGCGCATTGAAGTCGCCAGCTTCGGCCAGGTACCGCTGGATAAGGTGCTGAATACCGGCCTGTTTGACTTTACCGAGGCCTCACAGGCACCGGGCTGGATGCAGGAACTGCGGGGCACTCACGTGCCGGAAACGGAAGAGTATGGCATCAGCAACTTTGTCTGGCGCGCACGCCGGCCATTCCACCCGGAGCGCTTCTGGGCGTTTTTCAGCGGTGAACTGCCGGGCGTAGTGCGATCCAAAGGGTATTTCTGGCTGGCCAGTCGGCCTGAGTTTGCCGGCAGCTGGTCGCAGGCAGGCGGCGTGTCACGCCAGGAAATGGCCGGGCGCTGGTGGGTAAGCGTACCGCGCGATCGCTGGCCAGAAGATGAAGAGTCGCAACGCTGGATTTTGCAGAACTGGCAGGACGACGTCGGCGATGCGCGCCAGGAACTGGTATTTATTGGCATGCAGATGGATGAAGCCGCACTGCGCGGCCAGCTGGATGCGGCGCTGCTGACCGACAGTGAGATGGCCGCCGGACCGCGCAGCTGGGTTAATTTACCCGATCCGATCCCGCACTGGTTTAACTGAGGGTGATATTCAGGTCACGAGTAGCTGGCCCGTAGCCTGTGGTTAAGGCCAGCTCAGACCGATGGATCCGGCACTGGCAACCAACTGACGTGCCGGATGCCGGACGGCCTGACAGTCCGCCAGCGTGCGGGCTGGTGCGGTATGCGCCATATTAGCGCCCTTCAAATCCGTCCAGATAGGTTGCCATCGCTTCGTTAAGAAACAGCTGCTGCTGCTTTTTAGTGAGGGTGCTGGAGTAACTGCGATTGATAAACAGCTTCTGAACTTCCGCGTCTTCATTGATTTTCGCATTTTTATAATTTGCTGCTTTCTGCTGCGCCTGTTCACGCGTCATCCCCGCCTGACGATCTTGTATGCCTTCATCATGAAAAACTTTGAATACCGGCTCCATCATCTTAATCGTGTCGGAAATCTGAGTGGCAAAGTTAGGATCAAAATCGTCTTTGGCCTTAAAAACATAACTTTTGGTATGGGCAGTGACGCTGTCCGTGGGCTGACTACAGGCGACCAGCGATCCTGCCAGCACCAGCATTATTCCCTTCACTACGTAACGACGCATTACAGCTCCTTGAAAAATTCACGGTGATAATATTAATACTGAAAATTCGCAGCCAGAACTGTTTAAAGAAATATCATAACCCTGTTTTCTTTTCAGTTTCTTTTGGCAAACGATTTAAGTATATCGTCTGCCATTAATTTATGAATTTCAAAGCGCCTTATCAACAAATAACGGCACCTGACTCAGAGCCGACACCTTCTGCAAATAGGCGAAACATGCCGGGCTGAACGGGAAATCTTTAACAACAGTCAGGCTGTTCAGCAGAGGGAAAAGAATAAACTCGGTGGTCGACACCTGACGGAAGCGCTGCAGGTGAGGTTCGATCTCCGTCAGTTTTGCGGCGGTTTCAGCAATCAACTCGGCGCTTTGGGCCGCCAGTTCATCCAGATTACCAAAAGCGGCAATCTCGCGCCGGGTATAAGCGGCACGGGCTTCAGGCGTCGCCAGTTCGGCAAAATCAGCACGGGTAAAGCGTGGAATGGCCAGCTTAAAAATCGCGCCAGACGCCTGTTGGCTCCACGCAACGATGGTTTCATCGGCAGGATCCGCCGCCACGCGATCCCCCTTCAGGCCATCCACGTAATGAACGATATCCATGCTCTCCGGCATAAAGGTTCCGTCATCTTTCTCCAGGATCGGTACCACTTTTTTCCCCACCATCCGCGTGGGCGTTTCAGCATCGCCTTCCATTATTACCGACAGCTCAACGGGCTGGTTTTTCAAACCAAAGATCATACGGGCGCGGTGACAGAACGGACAGTGTTGATAAATATGTAGCTTCATCGCGTTTCCTTTATTGATGAGGATAAATACTGACGTCGCCCGGCGCCTTAACACGCCGGGCTGAACTTACCGTTTCAGGCTCAGTTATACGAGGTTCCGGCGGCTGAGATAAACCGTTTTTTGAGCATTAACGGCAATTTCATCGGCAAAGCCTTCGCGAACAATCGCCCGCAGATCATTTCTGGCTGTATTGTCAGAAATCCCCAACGCCTCGCTGACATCGGCGGCAGTGTAGGCTTTACCTTCGGTGGAAAGCATGACGTTCAGCAGCGTGACCTGACGCGGGCTGAGGCGGGTCAGGGCACCAGACTGAAACAGCCGGCGATCGAGTGCCGCAGCCCGTAAGGTCAAGTTATCAACGTGCTGCAGCAAAACGTCCAGCGCCCGCGCAACTATACGGGTCTGGTACTCAAGGAAATAGGTCAGGTCCATGCCATCCGTCTCGGTGTACTGATAGCTCAGTGCATATTTTACCGGAGCCGCATGCAGCAGGCTGCTGATCGAGATATATTTAAACGTGTCGTAACCGGCCTTCAGCATAAACCAGTAAAACAGCGCTCTGCTGGTGCGCCCGTTGCCATCCCTGAATGGATGCTCATGGGCAATCATAAAGTGAAGGATGCACGCCTTAATCAAAGGATGAGTGTAAACCGTGCTGTCGTTAACCCAGTCGCAGAGTGCTTCCAGACGTTCGGGCAATTGTCCGGCAGCAGGAGGCTGATGCACGACGTTACCATCATAGTCGGCAATAACAATATCGTCGGTGGTACGGAATTCTCCGGGCAGATATTTATCGTCATCAATACCCGCCATGCCTGTCGCGTGGAAGCGACGGATTAACGCCGGTGTCAGAGGTTCACCGATCCAGTGGGGGATTTCGGCCATTAAGCGGGCATTACCGGCGATCATCTGTTCGTCAGCAGTACGGGGTTCACGTCCGGTTTCCAGCATCTGACGCGCGACCAGCGTGGTGGTATTCGCGCCCTCCAGCTGACTGCTGGTAATAGGCTCATCCAGCTCAAGCTGGTTCAGCTCAGCACCCGCCCCTTTCAGGCGCTGCGTCAGCTCTTTCAATGCCAGTCGGGTCGCCTGCTTATCGACATGCTCACAGACTTCTGCCATTGCTGGCGTAATAATAAACCCCGCCTGCTGACCGGCCTCATCATAATAGTCGATCCACTGCATGGCGGCATGACGTGCGATACGGGTCATCGTCCAGGCCAGATCCAGATTATGTCGGCGCGAAACGCAATGCCGGAACTCATCGAAAGGCAGATAGCGGCCTTTATCATCAACAATTCGGCTGAACTGCCGGTGGGCGGCAAAGTCAGCGCCGGTGAGTGACTCAAGCGGTATTAAGGCGGGCGGTCTTTTAACTGGCATAGCGACTACCTCAAAACAACTTTGTTTTGAGATAGTTTAGCACAAACGCTCCCTGCTATCTCAAAATATCCCTTTTTTGAGGAAAAGGACAACGTTACCTTCGTTTACAGGCAACCACACTGCGTTTGCACAGGACCGAGGTTTTGCGCTCAAGCGAATCCAGAGTTAGTGAGTGAACCTGCGCCAACAGGGACATTCACTGCCAGTAACATTTTTTAATGTGCTCTGCTTTACGGAATGCTTTGCTTCGAATTGTACCGGCCTGGAGGCAGTCCGCGTTGAACGTGGATGGCGGGGAATTAAAAGCACGCGGCAGAACGCCGCGTGCGGTCATGCAGTTACATATCCGGGAAGGTCAGGTTATTACCCGGGGCTTCTCGGTTAAGGTGGATAAAGTTCAGGTGACGTTCGTACTGATCGAGAATGTCGATAATCACCTGTTCTTTGCTGTAATCCATCAGGTCGTTACCCTGGCTCCCCTCCAGCAGGAAGGTTTCCAGACGGAAGTAGCTGGATTTACCGCTGCGGGCACGATAGGTAAAGCCGGGCACCGAATATTTCTGCGGCCACACCTGATAAACGAAGTCCTGCTCGTCGCCCAGATGTACACGGAGCTCCAGGTGACCCAGATCTTCCCCTTCCTGTGCCGGTAAGCTTTCCAGCATCACCTTGCCGCCGCGCAGTTCCAGTTCCTTCGCCACGTCCTGCATTGCCGGATAGACCACGGTCTGCATCATCTGTTCGGTATAGCGCGAACCGGGATAGTTCATCAGGCGCGACAGGCGTTTCTTCCAGCTGAGACGGTCGTGCGCGCTGGCCAGATACGGAGCGGTATCTCGGGTGGCACTGACCCGACGATAATCTTCCACTTTCAGTGATTTATACAGGCCCGCCATCACGAAGAAGATCACAAAGCTGAACGGCAGCCCCATAATGACCGTGGCGTTTTGCAGCGCAGATATCCCGTTGGTCATCAGCATGCCCAGGGTCAGCAGACCGATAGTGACCGACCAGAAAATACGGATCCAGTTGGGCGCATCGCTGTTGATGTCCTTCAGCTTACAGGTAAAGTTACCCAGCACCAGTGAACCCGAATCCGCTGAGGTTACGTAAAACAGCATGCCGGTGATTGTCGCTATCGAAGCGCTGAACTTAAAGGCCGGATACTGCTCAAGCAGGCTGTAAAAACCGCGCTCGGCGTGGTTCATCACTTCCTGACCAAAGCCCGCATCACCGTGAATAATTTCGTAAAGCGCCGCGTTGCCGAATACCGACAGCCACAGCAGCGTGAAGGTAAACGGGATAATCAGCGTTCCGAGCACAAATTCACGAATGGTACGACCACGCGAAATACGCGCAAGGAACAGACCCACGAACGGTGACCAGGCAACCCACCACGCCCAGAAAAACAGCGTCCAGCTGTTCATCCACTCGACCGGGCGGTCGAAGGCGAAAGTGTTCAGCGTCATACCGGTGAAGCGGTTAATGTAATCCCCGACGTTCTGCACCAGCGCGTTCAGCAGGAATTCAGTGTTACCAAAGAACAACACAAACAGGATCAGGAAAAGCGCCAGCGCAACGTTCAGCTCCGATAAAACGCGAATGCCTTTATCAACGCCTGAGGTGACGGAAATCGTTGCTATCACCACCGACAGTGCGATTAATGCCGTCTGCGCCCCCAGCCCTTCAGGGATATCAAACAGCACTTTCAGACCGTAGTTCAGCTGCACTACGCCGATACCCAGCGTGGTGGCAATACCGAAAATCGTACCGATAACGGCGGCGATATCCACCGAGTGACCAATAGGGCCGTTAATGCGTTTACCAAAGATCGGATAGAGGGCGGAACGAATTGTCAGCGGCAGATTGTAACGGTAGCTGAAGTAGCCCAGAGCGATCCCCATCAGCGCGTACATCGACCAGCCTGTCAGCCCGTAGTGGAACAGCGTCCAGACCATCGCCTGTCGGGCCGCTTCTATTGTCTGGCCCTGGCCCTCCGGCGGTTGCATATACTGCGTCACCGGCTCGGCAACGGAGAAAAACATCAGGTCGATACCGATGCCTGCGGCAAACAGCATCGCCGCCCAGCTTAAAATGCTGAACTCAGGCTTGGACTGCTCGGGACCAAGTTTAATGGCGCCGAAACGCGAGCAGGCCATAAATATCACGAATACCACGTAGAGCGTGGCGGCCAGCATGTAATACCAGCCAAAGGTGGCGGAAACCCAATTAACGGCGCGCAGTATCCAGCTCGCCATGAGGTCGCTGTAGAGAATCGTCATCAGGGAAAACAACAAAATCAGCCCGGCAGAGGTGTAAAACACCACGGGATTGATTTTGTCCTTTTCACTGGCAGGTGGATTATTCATCAATTACCTCTGGTTTAAAATCAACAAAATAATTAACAACAATGACTTACGGTTCTTTACGAATCGAAGTGCGCGGACATACTAACAGCAAACCACTTTATATTGAACGTTCAGTCAACATTTTATATTGAACGTTCAATCAATAAAAAGTTAGACTATACTCTCGTTACACTCGCGGAGTTAAGCTTATGCCAAAAGTAGGAATGCAGCCAATCAGACGGAGACAGCTGATAGATGCCACGCTAAACACAATCAATGAAGTGGGTATTAACGATGCCACCATTGTGCAGATTGCAAAGCGTGCTGGCGTTTCTACGGGCATTATCAGCCATTACTTCAAAGACAAAAACGGTCTGCTGGAAGCAACCATGCGTGATGTCACCCGTCAGTTGCGTCATGCCGTGGCGTTCAGGCTGGCACAGCTGACTGAGGCCAGTGCGGAAGCGCGACTCTGTGCCATCGTGGAAGGTAACTTTGATAAAACGCAGGTCCACAGCGCTGCGATGAAGGCCTGGCTGGATTTCTGGTCCAGCAGTATGCATCAGCCTTCACTGCATCGCCTTGAGCGGGTGAGCAGCGGCCGACTTTTCAGCATGTTAGTAGTGGAATTTCGCAGGGAACTGCCGCGAGAAGCGGCGCGGATTGCCGGTCACGGACTGGCCTCACTGATTGATGGCCTTTGGCTACGTGCCGCACTTAGCGGCAAACCTTTTGACGAGCAGCTGGCGCTGACGCTGACCAGGCGATTTATCCGCCAACAACTCGCACGAACCGAATAATCTGAGAAAGGAGGACCTATGTCCCGATTCCCCGAGCAGAAACTCTACATTGATGGCGCTTACGTTGCAGCAGAAAGCGGCGAGCTATTCGATACCCTTAATCCCGCCAACGGAGAAGTGCTGGCCCGGGTCCATGCCGCCGGTGCTGCCGACGTGGATCGCGCGGTTGAAGCCGCGCGCAAAGGGCAGAAAGTCTGGGCCGCGCTGACCGCGATGGAGCGTTCACGTATTTTACGTCGTGCGGTGGACATCCTGCGCGAGCGTAACGATGCGCTGGCAGAATTAGAAACGCTGGATACCGGCAAACCGTTCAGTGAAACCAGCAGCGTGGATATTGTGACTGGTGCGGACGTGCTGGAGTATTACGCCGGACTGGCCCCGTCGCTGGAAGGCCAGCAGATCCCGCTGCGTGAGACGTCATTTGTTTACACCCGCCGCGAGCCGTTAGGCGTGGTGGCCGGTATCGGCGCATGGAACTACCCGATCCAGATCGCCCTGTGGAAGTCCGCCCCGGCGCTGGCCGCCGGAAACGCAATGATCTTTAAGCCGAGTGAAGTGACACCCCTGACCGCCCTTAAACTGGCAGAAATCTACACTGAAGCCGGCGTGCCGAACGGCGTGTTTAACGTTCTGCCGGGCATCGGTGCCGTTACCGGACAGCTGCTGACTGAGCATCCAGGCATCGACAAGATCTCCTTTACCGGTGGCGTAGTCAGCGGCAAGAAGGTAATGGCTAACGCCGCGGGATCGACGCTGAAAGACGTGACGATGGAGCTGGGTGGTAAATCCCCGCTGATTATCTTCGACGATGCCGATCTGGATCTGGCGGCAGACATCGCCATGATGGCCAATTTCTACAGCTCCGGCCAGGTCTGCACCAACGGTACCCGGGTATTTATTCCTTCAGCACTGAAGAGTGCTTTTGAAGCCAAAGTCCGTTTCCGCGTCTCACGCATTCGCGCCGGAGACCTGAGCGATCCGCAAACCAACTTTGGTCCGTTAGTCAGCTTCGCGCATCGCGACAACGTGATGCGCTTTATTGACAGCGGCAAAGCCGAAGGCGCACGCGTACTGTGCGGCGGTGAACGCTTAACCGGCGAAGGCTTCGATAACGGCGCCTGGGTGGCACCGACGGTATTTACCGACTGCCACGACGACATGACCATCGTGCGCGAAGAGATCTTTGGCCCGGTTATGTCTATCCTCAGCTACGATGATGAAGAGGAAGTTATCCGACGCGCCAACAACACCGACTTCGGCCTGGCCGCCGGTGTGGTGACCCGCGACCTGAACCGCGCCCATCGCGTTATCCACCAGCTTGAAGCCGGTATCTGCTGGATTAATACCTGGGGTGAATCTGCCGCCGAAATGCCGGTAGGCGGCTACAAGCATTCAGGTATCGGCCGCGAAAACGGCGTAATGACACTGCAAAACTACACGCAGGTGAAGTCAGTACAGATTGAGATGGATACTTTCCGATCGGTATTTTAATCCCTGCTGGAGGAGCAACTTATGGAATTTGATTACATCATTATTGGTGCGGGTTCGGCAGGCAACGTTCTGGCCACCCGTTTAACCGAAGACAGCAACACCCGCGTACTGCTGCTCGAAGCGGGCGGCCCGGATTATCGTTTTGATTTCCGCACGCAGATGCCTGCCGCGCTGGCTTTCCCGCTGCAGGGCCGACGCTACAACTGGGCATATGAAACTGAACCTGAGCCGCATATGAACAATCGCCGGATGGAGTGCGGGCGCGGTAAAGGGTTAGGCGGTTCGTCCCTGATTAACGGTATGTGCTACATCCGCGGTAACGCACTTGATCTCGACGGCTGGGCGCAGCAGCCCGGTCTGGAGAACTGGAGCTACCTCGACTGCCTGCCGTATTATCGCAAGCTGGAAAACCGTGACACCGGAGCCAACGACTGGCACGGCGGCGATGGCCCGGTAAGTATTACCACACCGAAAGCGGATAATAATCCGCTGTTCGCCGCGATGGTCGAGGCGGGCGTGCAGGCCGGTTATCCGCGCACCGACGACCTGAACGGCTACCAGCAGGAAGGCTTTGGGCCAATGGACCGCTTCGTTACGCCGAAGGGGCGCCGTTCCAGCACCGCGCGCGGCTATCTGGATCAGGCGAAAAGCCGTCCAAATCTGAAAATCGTCACCCATGCGCTGACCAACCGTATTGTGTTTGAAGATAAACGCGCCGTGGGCGTTGAATATCTGGTGGGCGAGGGGGATACGCTGCATCGTGCCACGGCCCGCAAAGAAGTGCTGCTTTCTGCCGGGGCTATCGCCTCGCCGCAGATCCTGCAACGCTCCGGCGTCGGACCTGCAGCACTGTTAAAACAGTTTGACATTCCAGTGGTGCACGACCTGCCAGGCGTGGGTGAAAACCTGCAGGATCATCTGGAGATGTACCTGCAGTACGAGTGTAAAGAGCCGGTTTCACTGTACCCGGCGCTCAAGTGGTGGAACCAGCCGAAAATCGGCGCGGAGTGGCTGTTTAACGGTACTGGCATCGGTGCCAGCAACCAGTTTGAAGCTGGCGGCTTTATCCGCAGCGACGCTTCATTTGCCTGGCCGAATATTCAGTATCACTTCCTGCCAGTGGCGATTAACTACAACGGTTCTAACGCGGTGGAAGCCCACGGCTTCCAGTGCCACGTTGGTTCCATGCGCTCAAAAAGCCGTGGTCGCGTGCAGCTGAAATCCCGCGATCCGCGCCAGCATCCGAGCATCCTGTTTAACTACATGGCTGACGAAGAGGACTGGGTTGAATTCCGCGCGGCTATCCGAATCACCCGCGAAATTATTAATCAGCCAGCGCTGGATGCGTATCGTGGCAAGGAAATCAGCCCTGGTGAAGCCTGCCAGACGGACGAAGAGCTGGATGAGTTTGTACGTAATCACGGCGAGACGGCCTATCACCCGTGCGGCACCTGTAAAATGGGCAACGATGATATGGCGGTTGTCGATGGAGAAGGGCGGGTGCACGGCCTGAGCGGACTGCGCGTGGTGGATGCATCAATAATGCCGCTGATCATCACCGGTAACCTGAATGCCAC
>CAJYIY010000053.1 GCA_913775305.1 uncultured Erwinia sp.
GGCGGCGTTCCGCCAGTTCGTGACGCAGGAGGGCGAGAGCCTGTACTGGCAGGCGGCGTTCGATGCGCTGCACGCATATCAGGTAAAAGAGGACGAAATGCGCTGGGGCTGGCCGGTCTGGCCCGAAGCGTATCAGAGCGTCGACACGCCTGAAGTGAAAGCGTTCTGTAAAAAAAATGCCGATGAAGTGGACTTCTACCTGTGGCTGCAGTGGCTGGCTTACAGCCAGTTTGCCGCCTGCTGGCAGGTGAGCCAGGGCTATAAAATGCCGATTGGCCTGTACCGCGATCTGGCCGTGGGCGTGGCGGAAGGCGGCGCGGAGACCTGGTGTGACCGTGAGCTTTACTGTCTGAAAGCCTCTGTCGGCGCGCCGCCGGATATCCTTGGCCCGCTGGGCCAGAACTGGGGATTGCCGCCGATGGATCCGCACGTCATGGCGGAGCGCGCCTACGAGCCGTTTATCGACCTGCTGCGCGCTAACATGCAGAACTGCGGCGCGCTGCGTATTGACCACGTAATGTCCGTGCTGCGTCTGTGGTGGATCCCGTACGGTGAAACGGCCGATCACGGGGCGTATGTGCAGTATCCGGTTGACGATCTGCTGTCGATCCTGGCCCTGGAAAGCAAGCGCCATCAGTGCATGGTGATCGGTGAAGATCTCGGTACCGTGCCGGTGGAAATTGTCAGCAAGCTCCGCGACAGCGGCGTCTACTCCTATAAAGTGCTCTATTTTGAAAACGACCATGAGAAAACCTTCCGCGCGCCGCAAGCGTACCCTGAACAGTCAATGGCAGTCGCGACGACGCATGACCTTCCTACGCTTCGTGGCTATTGGGAAAGCGGCGATCTGACCCTTGGCAAAACGCTGGGCCTGTATCCTGATGAGGAGGTGTTACACGGCCTGTATCAGGATCGCGAGCTTTCCAAACAGGGGCTACTGGATGCGCTGCACAAGCAGGGCTGTCTGCCGAAACGTGCGGGACATAAAGCGTCATTGATGTCGATGACCGCGACCCTCAATCGCGGTTTGCAGCGCTATATTGCCGACAGCAACAGCGCGCTGCTGGGGCTGCAGCCGGAAGACTGGATTGATATGGCGGAGCCGGTGAACATCCCAGGCACCAGCTATCAGTACAAGAACTGGCGTCGAAAGCTGTCCACCACGCTTGAGGCGATGTTTGCCGATGATGGGGTGAACAGGCTGATCAAGGATTTGGATAAGCGGCGAAAAGCAGCCGCGAAGAAGTGATAAAAAACCCGCCAGTGGCGGGTTTTTTATTGCCCGGTGGCGCTACGCTTACCGGGCCTGCATGGTTCGAGTAGGCCGGGTAAGCGTCAGCGCCACCCGGCTTTTTTACATCAAACCACCATATTCAACAGCAGCACCCCGACCAGACCACACACCGAAATAATGGTTTCCAGCGCGGACCAGGACTTGATGGTTTCACCGATCGTCAGGTTGAAGTACTCCTTGAACAGCCAGAAGCCAGGGTCGTTAACGTGAGAGAAAATCACGCTACCGGAGCCGACGGCGATAACCATCAGCTCAGGGCTTACGCCCGTGGTCGCAATCAGCGGGGCAACGATACCGCCTGCGGTGATCGCCGCAACGGTCGCTGAACCCAGCGCAATACGCAGAACCGCGGCAATAGACCAGGCCATCAGGAGCGGCGATACGTTGGTTTCATGCATCATGGCGGCGATGTATTTGTCCACGCCGCTGTCGACCAGAACCTGCTTGAATGCACCGCCACCGCCGATGATCAGGAGCATCATGGCAATGATTTTGATTGAAGAGGTCAGCGTGTCGTTGATCTGATCCATGGAGCGGCCACGGTTCAAACCGAAGGTGAACATCGCGATCAGCACGGCAATCAGCGTTGCCATCACCGGGTCACCCAGGAATTCCGCCACGGACAGGAACGCATGACCTTTAGGCAGGATCATCTCCGCCACGGCGCGCATCGCCATCAGGATCACCGGTACCAGGGAGGTCCATACGCTGACGCCAAAGCCCGGCATCTCTTCTTCGGTGAAGGTTTTGGCGCTGTACAGACCTTCCGGAATCGGCTTATCAATGCCTTTCAGGAAGCGGGCATAAACCGGGCCGGCCAGAATCACCGTCGGGATCGCCAGAATCGTACCGAACAGCAGAGTTTTACCCATATCCGCGTGGAAGATGGTCGCGATAGCGGTTGGACCCGGGTGCGGCGGCAGGAAGCCGTGGGTCACGGACAGCGCCGCAGCCATTGGCACGCCGACATACAGCAGCGGGATGCTCGCGGCAGCCGCAATGGTGAACACCAGCGGCAGCATCAATACGAAGCCCACTTCATAGAACAGCGCGAAACCAACGGTAAAGCCGGTTAACACCACTGCCCACTGAATGTTCTTCTTACCGAATTTGTCGATAAGCGTGGTGGCAATACGCTGCGCGCCCCCGCAGTCCGCCAGCATTTTACCGAGCATGGCGCCGAAGCCCATGATCAACGCCAGGCTGCCGAGCGTGCCGCCAACACCGGCTTTAATCGAGCTGATAACTTTCACCAGCGGCATCCCCTGCATCAGACCGACTGCAAGTGCCACCAGAACCAGAGCGATAAATCCGTTCATTTTGAAACGGATCATCAAGAGCAGTAATAACACAACACCGATAGCAACGATGACTAATGGCATGATTTACCTGGCCTTTGAATTGTTATGGGTAACGTCATTGTTTCAACGACAAATTCCGATTGTCCCAACTGGGAACAGAGAAGTAACGGCACTAATACTGATGCCTTTTAAACGATTAAGTTTAGTCGGCTGTTATGGGTGTGCTTAGTGCCCATGAGAATGATACGGGTAACATGACGTGATTGAGAATCACCCTGGCAGGCAAAATGTGAATTATGAGACGCAGGTCAACATATAGAGGGGAGCGAAGAGGGGGAGCAGGGTTTTGTAGGCCCGGTAAGCGCAGCACCACCGGGCAATACAGATGGGCAATGAATCAGTAGTAAGAGTGCTCGCCGCGCTGGTGTTCGGTCAGGTCACGCACGCCTTTCAGTTCCGGGAACTCGTTCAGCAGCTGCTTCTCGATCCCTTCTTTCAGGGTGACATCGACCATTGAACAACCGTTACAACCGCCGCCAAACTGCAGAATGGCAAAACCTTCGTCGGTGATTTCCATCAGGGAAACACGGCCGCCGTGGCCCGCCAGCTGTGGGTTGATCTGGGATTGCAGCAGATACTCAACGCGCTCCATCAGAGGGGCATCGTCAGACACTTTACGCATTTTCGCGTTCGGCGCTTTCAGGGTCAGCTGAGAACCCAACTGATCGGTGACGAAGTCGATCTCCGCATCTTCAAGATACGGTGCGCTCAGCTCATCAACATAGGCGGTGAGCTGTTCAAACTTAAGGGCAGTGTCAGTAGCTTCCACAGCGTCCGGAGGACAATAAGAAACACCACATTCTGCATTCGGCGTGCCTGGATTGATCACAAACACACGGATCTGCGTCCCTTCTTCCTGATTTGCCAGCAGTTTGGCAAAGTGCGCTTGTGCAGAATCGGAAATACGGATCATAGCTTTGGCCTAATAGTTGACTAAATTACCTGGGTATAATCATACGCCCATTGAAGAAGGGCTACAAGGTACGGCACAGACACCATACCTGAACCGACGCGGCGCCGCTTTGCAAAAGCAGTCGGGAAAGTTCAGCAACGGTACTGCCTGTGGTGACAACATCATCCACAATCGCGATATGGAGCCCGTCGACCGGCAATTCAAGGCGAAAGGCATTTTTGAGGTTTCTTTTGCGAAGCCGGGCGCTGAGCTGATGCTGGATGGCGGTGGCATGAACACGTGTCAGCGCGCGGGCATCATACCGACAGCCGAGCCACCGTGCGAGGGGACGGCAGAGCAGGTCACTCTGGTTATAGCCGCGCCGCCAGTGACGACGCCGGTATAGGGGGACACTCACCACCATGTCGATTTTTGGCAGAGCCCGCTGACGTCGCGCCTGCAAAACCGCCAGCAACAGCAGGCGAGCAAGGGGCTGTGCCAGCGAGCTCTGCCCGGAAAACTTCAGCGCGTGGATCAGCCTGTTCAGCGGTGGAACATAATCATCCACCGCCACCATCGCGCTCCACGGCGGGGACTTTTTCAGGCAACGGCCACAGGGCAAAGCGGGATTCGTGGCCGGTAAACCACATTGTGGGCAGATCCCGATACGCCATTGCAGCGATCGCGTACAGACGGAGCAGATGCCCCACCCGCCTAGTGCCAGCGGCATTCGGCATAGCCAGCACAACCCAGGTACTGTTAGCATGTGCAACCTCCATGTGAAAAAGAGAACAGTAACTGATGAAGACGCTGTGGTGGCAGACCGTCGGGACAGGAAATTGCCATCTTGTGCTGCTGCACGGATGGGGACTGAATGCTGAAGTATGGCGTTGCGTAAGCGAGGAACTCGCCTCGCATTTCACGCTGCATCTGGTGGATTTGCCGGGTTATGGCCGCAGCCGCGGTTTTGGGGCCATGTCGCTTGATGAGATGGCGGAGCAGGTTCTGAACGCTGCTCCGCAAAATGCCATCTGGCTGGGCTGGAGCCTGGGCGGGCTGGTGGCGAGCCAGATTGCGCTGTCGAGACCTGACCGCGTAAAAGCGCTAGTGACCGTGGCGTCGTCGCCCTGTTTTAGCGCGCAGGACGCGTGGCCAGGGATAAAACCCGAGGTACTGGCGGGCTTTCAGCAGCAGCTGAGCGACGATTTCCAGCGGACCGTAGAGCGGTTCCTCGCGCTGCAGACGATGGGTACCGAAACCGCGCGTAAGGATGCCCGAACGCTGAAGCAGACCGTGCTTTCGCTGCCGATGCCGGAGGTTGAGGTGCTAAACGGCGGACTTGAGCTCCTGAAAACGGTTGACCTGCGCGAGCCGCTGGCCGCGCTGACGGTGCCGCACCTGCGTATCTACGGTTATCTCGATGGGATTGTGCCGCGCAAAGTGGTTCCGCTGCTGGATTCGCTCTGGCCGGAGAGTGAATCGCAGATCGTTGCCAAAGCCGCACATGCCCCGTTTATCTCTCATCCGACGGAATTTTGTTCAGCGCTGATTGCGTTAAGTCAACGTTTCGACTGATTATTTTCTATCCTGCCTGGAAAAAGTAACACACCGCAACCATACTCCAGATGTCGTTGCGGTTGTTCTGCCTTCGATAATCAAAACAACAATCCTATGGAGAGTCAGGCTATGAAACTTGTTACAGGTATTGTCACTTCTCTGGTTATTGGGTCACTGTCATTTGGCGTCTTTGCGGCAAAAGAGCTGGAAAAAGATAAAGTTGCCAGCATGAATCTGACGAAAATTGGTGAGATTTCTACGTCTGACACCACCGCGCCGATGGATGCTCGCAGAGAGCTGTCGAAGAAAGCGGATGAGCTGGGCGGAACGTACTACGTCGTCACCAGTGCAGAAAAACAGACCAAAAACGTACGCGCAACGGCGGACGTCTACAAGTAATACGATAAAGCCGGGCAGCGATGCCCGGCTTTGTTAACGCAGCGTCCACCACTCCCTGAGGCAGGCCTTTCCTTCCGGACAGCTTTTACAACTGCCGGAGAGACAGCCGTCAGCGTCTTCCTGAATCCGCACGGCTTTCCCCATGGCTTCCAGTCTTTCCAGCATGGCATCGATCATCGGCTGCGGCGTATGCAGGCTGAGGCTCAGCTGTTTCGCCTCCATCCGCCCCTGCAGTGCCAGCATGTCACGAACCTGAATCAACGATGCCATGGGGTGTGCTCCTTAGTGACAGTCGCTCGCCGGGCTGCAGCAGCAGGTCGCGGCGGTTTTACGGTTTGCCAGCAGGTCGATGTCGACGCGGCTGCGTGCCCGCCGCAGCAGACCGAGCACTATCACGTTAAACAGCACAACCGCGAGAATGCAGACCAGGCTGTAGCGCGGGTGCTGGCTGAAATTGACGGTTTGATAAAACAGCGTCGCCAGCGAGTAAGCGATATTCAGCCCCCACAGGATAGAGAAGCCCATCCAGCCGCGGCTGGACTCGCGAGCAATCGCCCCCATCACGGAGATGCACGGAATGTAGAGCAGAACAAAGATGAGGTAGCTATAGGCGGCGGACGCGCTGCCAAATTTCTCGCTCATCACCCCCATGGCACCCGTCGCCATTTCACCGTCGCCTTTGCTCGCTTCAATCGGGTTCGCCAGCACGCTCAGGCTGAAGGTGTCCTTCAGGCTCTGCCAGGTTTCCTCTACGGCACCCAGCAGTTCATCACCGAGATGAAACTCTGCCGGATTAAATTCCTGCTCCTGAATGTTCTCGGCGGTGTAGAGCGTGTTCAGGGTACCGACAACCACCTCTTTTGCCATTGCGCCGGTAAACAGCCCGACGGTTGCCTGCCAGTTATCCTCATGCACGCCAATCGGTTTGAAGACCGGCGTGATGACGCGGCTGACGGAGGCGAGGGCAGAGTCGTTAATGTTATCTGCCGCCTGTCCGCTGAGGGTGAAGCTGTTCAGCGCGCTCAGGAAAATACTGACGATGACAATCACCTTACCTGCGCGCAGGACGAAGCCTTTCA
>CAJYIY010000054.1 GCA_913775305.1 uncultured Erwinia sp.
CGCTGCTGAAGATCCGCGTAAGGCGGCGATTGCCGCCGCCATTGCCCGCGCAAAGGCGAAGAAAGCGGCCCAGGCGGGTGACGCGGCACCAGACGCTCCGGTTGCGCAGCCTGAACCCGCGGCTGAACCCGCTGCTGAAGATCCGCGTAAGGCGGCGATTGCCGCCGCCATTGCCCGCGCAAAGGCGAAGAAAGCGGCCCAGGCGGGTGACGCGGCGCCAGACGCTCCGGTTGTGCAGCAGCCGGCAGTCAACACTCAACGGGAAGCGGACGCTTCTGATGATGCACGTAAAGCAGCGGTGGCTGCGGCAATTGCGCGGGTCAAAGCGCGTAAAGCACAGCAGCCTTCAGCGCAAGAGGATTAAATGGCATTTCGTATTGCAAGTTCGCCTTATACCCATAATCGCCGCAGCACCAGTACCATTATGCTGTTGGTGTTGCTGGCAGCCATTCCCGGTATGGCCGCTCAGTGGTACTTCTTCGGCTGGGGAAATATTATTCAGGTGCTGATTGCGGCGGCGGCGGCTATCAGCGCGGAAGCCGCGATCCTCCGCCTGCGCAAGCTGCCGCTGGCGCCAACCCTTAAAGACAACTCGGCACTGCTGACCGCCCTGCTGCTTGGGATCAGCATCCCGCCGCTGGCCCCGTGGTGGATTGTGGTGATCGGTACTCTGTTTGCCGTGGTGATCTCCAAGCAGCTGTACGGCGGCCTGGGCCAGAATCCTTTTAACCCGGCAATGGTCGGTTACGTGGTACTGCTGATCTCTTTCCCGGTGCAGATGACCAGCTGGCTGCCGCCGGATACGCTTCAGGGCATCACTCCGACCTTTAGCGACACGCTGAGCATGATTTTCCATTTCCACACGGTGGATGGACACACGATGCAGCAGTTGCAAGTTGGCATTGACGGTATCAGCCAGGCCACGCCGCTGGATACGTTCAAAACTGGTCTGCGGGCCGGACACGCTGCGGAACAGCTGCTGGCGCAGCCGATTTACAGCGGCGTGCTGGCCGGGCTCGGCTGGCAGTGGGTCAACGTTGGCTATCTGGCGGGCGGTATCTTCTTACTGTGGACCAACAGCATTCGCTGGCATATTCCGGTCAGTATGATCGCCTCGCTGGCGTTGTTTGCCACTGTCGGCTGGCTGGTCTCGCCAGAAAGCCTGGCGTCGCCAGCGATCCACCTGTTCTCTGGTGCCACCATGCTTGGTGCCTTCTTTATTGCTACCGATCCGGTTACCGCCTCCACCACCAATAAAGGGCGGCTGATTTACGGGGTGATGATTGGCCTGCTGGTGTGGCTGATCCGCAGTTTCGGCGGCTATCCGGATGGCGTTGCATTCGCGGTATTGCTGGCCAATATCTGCGTGCCGCTGATTGACTACTACACGCAGCCGCGCGTTTACGGCCACCGTAAGGATAAATGATGCTGGATGCCATTCGAAAAAACGGCGTTACGCTGGCGGTGTTTGCGGCGATCACTACCGGTATGACCGCCGTGATCAATGCGGTCACCAAGCCGACCATTGAGCATCAAACTGCACTTCAGCAGAAGGTGCTGCTGGACCAGGTTGTGCCGCCGGAACTGTACAACAACGCCATCCAGAAAGAGTGTTACATCGTCAGTAACCCGGCGCTGGGTAACAGTGCCCCCCATCACCTCTATCTGGCCCGTAAGGATGATAAGCCGGTTGCCGTGGCGATTGAGACAACCGCGCCGGACGGGTATTCCGGTGCGATTCAGATGCTGGTCGGGGCCAATTTCAGCGGTACGGTTTACGGTGCCCGCGTGGTGGAGCACCATGAAACACCGGGGCTGGGTGATAAGATCGAACTGCGAATTTCCGACTGGATCAACAGCTTTAACGGCAAAAAAGTCACCGGGTTCAACGACACACATTTCGCGGTGAAGAAAGACGGGGGCGATTTCGATCAGTTTACCGGTGCCACCATTACCCCACGTGCGGTGGTGAATGCAGTAAAACGCACCACGTTGTATATTGAGACCTTATCCGGGCAGATTTCCTCACTGCCAACCTGTGGAGATGCCAATGAGTGAAGCTAAAACCCTGCTTATCGGCGGGCTGTGGAAGAACAACTCGGCGCTGGTTCAGCTGCTGGGGCTTTGCCCGCTGCTGGCCGTGACCTCAACCGCCACCAATGCCTTAGGACTGGGACTGGCGACCACGCTGGTGCTGACCCTGACCAACAGCGGCATATCAATGTCGCGCCGCTGGGTGCCGTCAGAAATTCGTATCCCGATTTATGTCATGATTATCGCCGCGGTGGTCAGCTGCGTGCAGATGCTGATTAACGCTTTTGCCTATGGTCTTTATCAGTCGTTAGGCATTTTTATCCCACTGATCGTGACTAACTGTATTGTGGTGGGCCGTGCGGAAGCCGTGGCGTCCAAAAGCAGCATCCCGCTCTCTGCGCTTGACGGCGCCGCTATCGGTCTGGGAGCCACCAGCGTCATGGTGGTGCTGGGTTCAATTCGCGAAATTATCGGCAACGGCACCCTTTTCAACGGTGCCGACCAGCTGCTGGGCCCATGGGCCAGGGTCATGCGCATTGAGGTGATACATTTCGACTCACCCATGCTGCTGGCGATGCTGCCACCGGGAGCATTTATTGGCCTTGGTATGCTGCTGGCAGCCAAATACCTGATCGATAATAAAATGAAGCAGCGCGCCGCGCTCAAAGCTGAAAAAGCATCGCAGACGGCGCTACCTGATGGAAATGTGGCTCAGTGAATAAAGATAAACGCCAGCAGATTCTGATCCGCCTGCGGGACAATAACCCGCACCCTACGACCGAACTGATGTTCAGCTCCCCTTTTGAACTGCTGATTGCCGTTTTGCTCTCCGCGCAGGCGACCGACGTCAGTGTCAACAAAGCGACCGCCAGGCTCTATCCGGTAGCCAATACGCCAGCGGCGATACTGGCGCTGGGCGTGGAGGGCGTAAAGGAGTACATCAAGACGATCGGCCTGTTTAACAGCAAGGCAGAGAACGTCATCAAAACTTGCCGGATCCTGCTGGAGCAGCACGGTGGCGAGGTGCCGGAAAGTCGTGAGGCGTTAGAGGCTCTACCCGGCGTTGGTCGTAAAACTGCGAATGTGGTGCTTAATACGGCTTTTGGCTGGCCAACTATCGCGGTGGACACTCATATTTTTCGGGTCTGCAACCGTACCGGCTTTGCCCCCGGAAAGAACGTGGAACAGGTTGAAGAAAAGCTACTGAAAGTGGTGCCGAAGGCGTTCAAGGTGGACTGCCATCACTGGCTGATTCTGCACGGCCGCTATACCTGCGTGGCGCGTAAACCCCGCTGTGGTTCCTGTCTGATCGAAGATCTCTGCGAGTTTCCCGAAAAAGTAGATAACTAATCTTTTCTGACGCGCTTCTTCTGCACTGTCAGGCTGAATATGACCGCACCGTGCAGAGGTTAGCCCGTTTTCCCACTCCTCATCCGGCCCGCCAGGGGCGTTACACGTTCGGCTAAGAGCTCACTCGCCTGTGTCACGGGCTAAAGACGATATTTTCGCCGTAATGTTACGGAATATGTCGAGCAAAGTTTTTTTGCATCAGCAATTATTGGCGGTTTTTTGAATTTAATCACAAAAACGCACTCTGACCGACAAATCAGCTACAATAAATTTATAACCCTCTTATTACTAACCAATTTTTTCCTAAAAATCAGAACTAAACACCGCCATAATGCTCTATATTGCTATAATGCTTCATTAATATCCACCTCAGTAGAGCTCGCTCTACTTTGGTTAAATTCTGGACCACAAACACAGTTAAAAGCTAATTTTAGCCACAGCATAAGCATTTAATGCTGTATAAACCCCGCCCAGTCAATTTCAACGCTAATAAATTAATGTAAATTAGCATTGAAAAAAATACTTGCCCTCAGAGGGACGATCGGCGAAATTGTTGGCCGCTTTCCTGTTAAATAACTATAAGGCGAACGTACGTCCCGCGTTTCGTCAGCTTAATTCCTGCTGCAAAACAGGTCTTATCAGAGGTACATGTGTCAACTGCAAACAAACATACCGAGGCGGTAAGCCTCAATGCGTTCAAACAACCTAAAGCGTTTTATCTGATCTTCTCCGTCGAGCTGTGGGAACGTTTTGGATTTTATGGGCTGCAGGCCATTATGGCAGGCTATCTGGTCAATACGCTGGGCATGTCCGAGGCGCAGTCGGTAACGCTGTTTGCGTCATTCAGTGCGCTGGTTTATGGCATGGTGGCTATCGGCGGCTGGCTGGGTGATAAGGTGTTGGGCACCAAACGCGTGATTATACTGGGTACTCTGGTTCTCGCTGCGGGTTACGGGCTGATTGCCTGGTCAGGTCATAATGTGTCATTGGTCTATCTGGGTATGGCCACCATTGCCGTGGGTAACGGCTTATTCAAAGCTAATCCGTCCTCACTGCTGTCAACCTGCTATGCAAAAGATGACCCGCGTCTGGATGGGGCATTCACCATGTACTACATGGCGATCAACATCGGCTCTTTCTTCTCTATGCTTGCCACACCGGTACTGGCGGCGAAATTTGGCTGGAGCGTTGCCTTTGCTCTTTCCTTTGTCGGCATGCTGATCACCCTGGTGAACTTCCTGTTATTCCGTAAAACAGTCAAAAATTACGGTTCCAAACCTGATTTTGCGCCGCTGCACATCGGAAAAATGCTGATTACGCTGGCTGGCGTGCTGGCGCTGATTGTCATGGCCTACTGGCTGCTGCACAACCAGGGCATTGCCCGTATGGTACTGGCAGTGATTGCGATTGGCATCGTGCTGGTCTTTGCGAAAGAGGCGCTGTCGCTGAAGGGCGTTGCACGCCGTAAAATGATCCTCGCTTTCGTACTGATGCTGCAGGCAATTGTGTTCTTTGTGCTGTATATGCAGATGCCTACCTCGCTGAACTTCTTTGCGATGCGCAACGTCGAACACAGTATTCTTGGCATCGCCTTTGAGCCGCAGCAGTATCAGGCGCTTAACCCGCTGTGGATTATGGTATTCAGTCCGCTACTGGCCGCTATCTATAACAAAATGGGCGACCGTCTGCCGATGCCGCATAAGTTCGCCCTGGGTATGGTGTTGTGCTCTGTTGCGTTCCTGGTTCTGCCGCTCGGCGTTTCCTTTGCTAACGAGCACGGGATTGTTTCGGTCAGCTGGTTGATCCTGAGCTATGCGCTGCAGAGCGTTGGCGAGTTGATGATCTCCGGGCTGGGGCTGGCGATGGTGGCGCAGCTGGTGCCACAGCGTCTGATGGGCTTTATTATGGGCTCCTGGTTCCTGACCACCGCCGGTGCAGCGATGATTGCCGGTAATGTTGCCAGCATGATGGCTATCCCATCTAACATCACCGACCCTCTGGAATCACTGCACATTTACGGCGATGTCTTTATGAAAATCGGTATTGTTACCGGGATCATAGCCGCACTGATGCTGCTGACGGCCTCACGCCTGAATCGTATGACCCGGGAAGACGAGCCTCTTCCGGCGAAGTAACCCTGTTAAAGTCTGACGACCCGGCGCGCTCGCTCCGGGTCGGTTCCTCTGAATCATCACCTCCTCGGTCATGAAACCGCAGAATCTCTCTGTCTGCCACGCTGACATTTCGCGACGCGCGCAGTAAGATGGATTTGAACGACCCCAATCCAGAGGAGAACGCAATGAAGCTGTTCTGTAAACCCGGCGCCTGTTCGCTGTCCTGTCACATTGTGCTGCGCGAAACCGGCATCGATTTCACCCTTGTCACGGTTGATCTTCAGACGAAGAAGACCGAACAGGGCGAGGATTATCTGCAGATCAACCCCAAGGGACAGGTTCCTGCTCTGTTGTTAGATGAAGGTTCACTGCTCACCGAAGGCGTGGCTATCGTACAGTATCTGGCCGACTTGAAGAGCGATCGCCAGCTTCTGGCCCCCTGCGGTAGTCTGAACCGCTACCATACCCTGGCGTGGCTGAACTATATTGCCACTGAGCTGCATAAGGGATTTACCCCGCTGTTTCGTCCGAATACGCCTGAGGAATTTAAGGCCAGCGCGCGCGAACTGCTGGAGAAGAAATTCAGCTATGTAAACGGTGAGCTGAAAGATAAGCAGTGGCTAATGGGGCTACGCTTTACCGTAGCGGATGCCTATCTGTTTACGGTGACGCGCTGGGCACACGCGCTGAAATTAGATCTCAGCGGGCTGACGTCTCTGCACAGCTGGTTCGATCGCGTGGCAGAGCGCCCGGCGGTCGTAGCTGCGCTGAAGGCGGAAGGCCTGTCCTGACAGAAAACGGGCAGGCGCTGACCGCCTGCCCGACGGGGTACCCTGAAGTGCGCCAGGGGTTTACCTGACAAAAAACTACAGTTTCACCGCGGCGAAATGCTGAACGGGTTCCGCGATAGCCTGCTGTGCAGCCACCAGCTGCAGCTCATATTCTCCCATCTGATGGGTTTTCAGCATCACTTCATAGACTGCGGCGGTTACGTGCTCAAGCGCCTGCTGGAGTGTAAGTCCGTGCAGCAGATCCACCAGCAGCAGACCGCTGCTCAGATCGCCGACGCCCACCGGCTGACGCACGCCGAAGTCAATCAGCGGACGGCTGATATGCCACGCTTCATCCGCAGTGATTAACAGCATTTCGAAGCGATCGCTGCGATAGCCGGCACGGGCAAGGTGCTTCACCAGCACCACTTTCGGCCCCTGAGCAATCAGTTCACGCGAGACCTCAACCGCCTCTTCAACGCTGGCCACGCTGCGGCCACTGAGGATTTCAAGCTCAAGCAGGTTTGGGGCAATAATATCGCTGGCTGGCAGAGCCGACCGCTGGTGAAATTCCGCTACGCCGGGTGCAACGATGCAGCCTTTCTCAGGGTGTCCCATTACCGGATCGCAAAAATACCAGGCCTTGGGATTAGCTGCTTTGACCATGCGAACGATTTCCAGAATCTGTTCACCCTGTTCGGCGGAGCCAAGATACCCGCTTAATACCGCATCGCAGGTTTTCAGGCGATCGATATCATTAATACCACGGACAATGTCGGTAAGATGCGTTGCGGGCATCACCGTTCCGGTCCACTTTCCGTACTGGGTGTGGTTGGAGAACTGTACGGTATTTAAAGGCCAAACGTTCGCACCCATGCGACGCATAGGAAATTCTGCCGCACTGTTGCCGGCGTGCCCAAAAACCGTGTGGGACTGGATGGAGAGAATATTTTTCATCGTACTAACCCTGTACCTTCCTGCGAAAAAAAAGCCGGTTACCCGGCTTTAGCGGCGAGGGTGACCCCGCAAGAGCGTTTATTTCCAGCAGATTAAGCTGTAATTCTTTTTACCGCGACGCAGCAGCGTGTAGCGACCAAACAGACGATCGGCGTCGCCGGGCACGTATTCTGCGTTAGTTTGCAGCGTGCCGTTGATGCTGATGGACTTCGCGTCAATCAGCTTACGCGCCTGACCCCGTGACGGAGCCAGCTCGGCGTTAACCAGCGCCTGCTGCAGGTCCTGCCCGGCTTCCACTTCGGCTGTAGGCATACCATCCTGCGCCAGCTGCGCCAGATCCTGCTCGTTCAGGTCACTTAACGCGCCGGAGAACAGGCTGTCGGTGATGCGTTTTGCCGCTGCCAGCCCTTCAGTACCGTGTACCAGTCGGGTCACCTGCTCCGCCAGCACGTACTGCGCGCGCGGAGCTTTGCCGCTGTTTTTATCTTCTTCTTCCAGCGCATTAATTTCCTCAATGCTCATAAAGGTGAAGAACTTCAGGAAGCGGTAAACGTCCGCATCGGCGGTGTTAATCCAGAACTGATAGAACTTGTACGGGCTGGTTTTCTTCGGATCGAGCCAGACCGCACCACCTTCGGTTTTCCCGAATTTAGTGCCGTCTGATTTCGTGATAAGCGGAACGGTCAGACCAAATACCTGGTTCTGGTGCAGACGGCGGGTTAAGTCGATGCCGGAGGTGATATTCCCCCACTGATCGGAGCCGCCAATCTGCAGCACCACGTCGTGACGCTCGTTCAGCGCAGCAAAATCGTAGCCCTGCAGCAGATTGTAAGAGAACTCGGTGAACGAGATGCCCTGGTCGTCGCGATTCAGACGCTGCTTGACGGCCTCACGGTTAATCATCTGGTTAACAGAGAAGTGTTTACCAATATCACGCAGGAAGGTCAGCACATTCATACCGCCGAACCAGTCGTAGTTGTTGGCCGCAATCGCGCTGTTGTCGCCACAGTCGAAGTCGAGGAACGGCGCGACCTGGTGACGAATTTTCTCGACCCACTCGTTAACGGTGTCGGTGGTGTTCAGCTGACGCTCCGTTGCTTTAAAGCTCGGGTCGCCGATCAGTCCGGTTGCTCCCCCTACCAGCGCCACCGGTCGGTGGCCGGCATCCTGAAAGCGCTTCAGGCAGAGTAACGGTACCAGATGCCCCAAGTGCAAGCTGTCTGCGGTGGGATCGAAGCCGCAATAAAGAGAGATCTGGCCCTGCGCCAGCTTTTCTTCTAACGCGTCCTCATCCGTTACCTGGGCTACCAGGCCCCGCTCTTGCAATTGTTTGATCAGGTTACTGCTGGCCATCTAAGACTCCATGTAAAAAAAGTCTGCACCTAAGCTGGTACACAGCTTTCCGCTCACACGCGGAAAAATAAGGGATATAGAATAATGGCCCAGTTCGCTCGAATCCAGCGCTTAGGCCATTATTTCACGTTTCATCTGGTGCCTCAGGGGGCCAGACGGTCAATCGACCAGGTATTGTCACCTTGACGCTGGTAGAAGAAGCGATCGTGCAGACGATGCGCGCCCCCCTGCCAGAACTCCATCGCGTCGATTTTAATGCGGAATCCGCCCCAGAAGCTGGGCAGCGGAATTTCGCCCTGCTGGAATTTTTGCTTGAGTTCGAGGAACTTGCCTTCGAGCACGCCGCGGGCCGAAATACGGCTGGACTGTTTCGATACCCAGGCGCCCAGCTGGCTGTCGCGCGGGCGGCTGTGGAAATATCGGATCACTTCCAGGGTGGAAAGTCGCTCAACGCTGCCCAGCACCATCACCTGACGCTCCAGCATATGCCAGGGAAACAGCAGGCTGATCCTCGGGTTCTGTTCCAGCTGCTGCGCCTTACGGCTGCCGAGATTGGTGTAAAAAACCATTCCCTGCTGATCGAAGTGTTTCAGCAGTACAATTCGCTGATAGGGCTGCCCGTGCTCGTCCACCGTCGCCACGCTCATCGCTGAAGGGTCAGGTAACTGTGCCGCTATCGCCTGGTCGAGCCAGTGCCCGAACAGCTTGAGCGGATCGTCGGGAAGGTCCTTACGGCGCAGGCCGCCACGGGTATATTCACGCCGCAGATGCGCAATTTGTTGCAGGTGATCGCTGTCGCTCATCGCTCTGACTTCTGGTTGAGAAGGGATAAGGCATTGTGCGCCCCACCCTGCATTATTTCAATCGGTTAACCGGCATTTTGTCGCTGGCAGTCGTCAATGATAATTTTGTCATTCCGCTCTATGAAGGCGGAATCCCCTTTTGACCAGAAGACATAGTTGCCGTCGCCGTAACGGGTACCTGATGCCGCTACCTGCTGCTTGAGCGTCACTGGGTTGCCGTCCAGAATCAGGCTGACTTCATTTTTAGCGTTGTCGAGCTGGACGGTTAACGGCAGCGTACCGCAGGTATAATGCAGCGTTTCCGGCTGTTCCTCTCTGGAATGCTGATAGTGGCTGCAAGCTGACAGCAGCAGTGCCGCCACAATAATCCCCTGTTTCATTGCTCTCTCCTGTGTTTAACGTCATTCCCTTTTAGCGTAAAACGCTAATTTTAAAGATGCAATCAGCGTAGTGGACGATTTGCCGGAAATATTGCGCCAAGCACGCTGGCCTCCCGCGCGCCGGTCACCGAGGGCAGATTGCCGGGCAGTCCGCTCAGCGTCCGCCACGCCAGCCAGGCAAACGCCAGCGCTTCCATATCGTCGCCGCTTATCCCCGCTTTATCCGTGCTGGTGACCTCTGTTCCAGGCAACAGTGCAGCCAGCCTGGCGATCAGCTGCAAATTGCGGCCCCCGCCGCCGCAGACCAGCAGCCGCTCACAGCCGCCGTGAAGTAAAACCTGTTCAGCGATGCTGGTCGCGGTCAGTTCAGTCAACGTAGCCTGCACGTCCCGGGCGGCAAGGCCGGGGAACATCGCCAGCTGTCGCTCCAGCCACCCGAGATTAAAGTATTCCCGGCCGGTACTTTTCGGCGCGCTGAGTGCGAAATAGGGATCGTTGAGCATTTGCTGCAATAGCGGATAGACGATACGCCCGCCTGCGCCCCAGGCACCGTCACGATCGTAAGACTCACCCTGATGTCGCCAGACCCAGGCATCCAGCAGCATATTGCCCGGTCCGGTATCGAAACCGCGCGGCGCCTGACCCGGTATCAGCAGCGAAAGGTTGGCAATACCGCCGATATTGAGCACCATCCTGCGTTCGTCAGGATGCATCAACACGGCATGATGGAACGCAGGAACCAGCGGTGCCCCCTGGCCACCCAGCGCCATATCACGGCGGCGAAAGTCGCCGACAACCGTGATGCCGGTGGCGGCAGCAATGCAGTTATTGTCGCCAATCTGCAGGGTATTTGGCGCGTCTCCCTGCGGTTCATGCCAGACCGTTTGCCCGTGGCAGCCAATGGCGGTGATGTCCTCACGACTCAGCCCCTGTTGCTTTAGCAGCGTAATGACAGCGTCGGCAAACAGTCTGCCCAGCCGGGTATCCAGCTGGCCGAGCTGCGAAAGCGTCAGCGGCTGCCCCTGGCAGATGGCCAGAATTTGCTGCTTGAGCTCGTGCGGAATAGGATGCGAATAGCTGGCCTGCTGCGCGACCATCTGCCGATCAATGGCCGCGATCACCACATCAATACCGTCCAAACTGGTTCCCGACATTACACCAATGTAGCGTCCCGATTTCATGCGTCTGCCTTAACCCTGTAACGGGCATGAGAATGATGCTGCCAGCCTGGCAAAATATCCTAAGCAATACCATGATTTAGTGAACATTTTTTCATATGCGAGGTCATCAACAGCGCCGCGAATAGAATTTATACGGTGATTGACTCGGTGTTTAAAGAATGTGGACTATATTTTCTTTTACTTTTTTCATGTCCAGTAGTGAGAAATACACAGCTGGTCACTTATAATGAAGCCATTACGGCTGCCTGACTTTGTGCAGCAACTGCAATATAAAGGAGCTCTAAAAATGATGAAGCGTTTACTAGCCGTGACACTTGTCGGGATGACGCTGGCGGGTTGTGCAAATAACGATACATTGTCAGGTGATGTGTACTCAGCCTCGGAAGCCAAGCAGATTCAAAGCGTCTCTTACGGTACGCTGGTCTCAGTCCGTCCGGTTAAGATCCAGGGTGGCGAGAACAGTAATGTCATTGGTGCGATTGGTGGTGCAGTGCTGGGTGGTTTCCTTGGTAACACGGTCGGTGGCGGCACGGGCCGTAGCCTGGCGACCGCTGCAGGCGCGATTGCCGGTGGTGTTGCGGGCCAGGGCGTTGAGTCCGCTGTGAATAAAAGCCAGGGCGTTGAGCTGGAAATTCGTAAGGATGACGGCAATACCATCATGGTGGTTCAGAAGCAGGCAGCCAGCCGCTTCTCAGTGGGCCAGCGTGTAGCAATGGCTTCAAACGGCAGCCAAATCACCGTTTCCCCTCGCTAAACACCGCTCGTTTATCGTAGATACTGATGCCGGTCACCTGAAGTGGCCGGTATTTTTTTATCCCGCGTGGAAAGAAACATCATATCCCTGCGCCAGCCAGTGCGACATCTGCTCCTGTTGATTCGCCGTAAGAGCACTTCCCGTCCATAAAAATATGTGTTGACCGGGAAAAAGTTCGGGACGTGGGGACTGCAACGGCTCTGAGAGCACATCAACGTGCCAGCTACGCTGAGAAAGTCGCCAGGCCTCCAGCCAAAGGTGAGTTCGGTCATCGTTAGCCCAACTCAGTAGCAGCGTATCTCGACCCGCTTTTTTACGCGATGCAGCAAGACATGAACTGGCATAGTCAATCAATGCACCATCGAACAGACTTTTCATCGAGTGGGCAGTCATCAAATCCAGATCCAGACGCTGACGCACGGGTAAGATAATCTGGTCGATGACCGCTTCAACGGGGTGTTTACGACCCAGTTCGGTAATCACAGCTCGCAGCTTCGCTGGCCTGGCCTGACGGATGATTGACATCATCTCTTCCTGGCGCGAGGCCGAACCGTCCTGGAGGTTAACCTCATTTTCTTCGAGCAGTGCTTTCACCTTACCGACGGAAACACCGCTCTCTATCCAGCGCTTAATCTCTTCGATGCGCTGAATGTCTTCTTCATCAAACTGGCGATGGCCCCCTTCCGTGCGCTTAGGCTTCAGCAGTTCGTAACGGCGCTGCCACGCCCGTAAGGTTACAGGGTTTATTCCACATCGCTCAGCAACGTCTCCAATACTGTAAAAGGCCATTCACTTCCTCATCCCCAGCCGATACATCATGGTGCAAGTATACACATTAAAGTTGTACAAAGTTCTGACATTTATGTAAACATAATGATCTTCACACACACCGGTGTGTGTCCTTTGTACAATGATATCAACCAATTAAGCACCAGTTGATTCTGAAAATATTGTTACGCGTGGTGATTTTTTCGGAGGGATATCACGAAATAGCGCTGAGTTTGACGTCAGCGCTGTACAGTATTAGTGCGATTTTGACGGGAGATTACTGCTCGTTGGACATTTCAGGCCAGGAAATTGCAGGGATACCCTGGAAGGCCGGTGGCGCGAACAGATGCCCCTGGAAATGCGAAATACCCGCAGACTCAAGCCACATCCACTCCTCAGGCTGCTCAACGCCGACGGCTGAAATGCGAATCTCCAGCGATGTACAGCACTGAATGATTGCCCGAACGATAGCCTGCCGCGGACCACTTTTATGTACATCCCGAATGAGATCGCGGTTAATCTTGATGCGTTCCGGCTGGAAGCGTGCCAACAGGGATAATCCCGCAAAACCACCGCCAAAGTGATCGATTGCTACACGGATCCCTGCCGCTTTGAGCTGTCTGACGGCATTGGTGAAGTCTTCCAGACGTGAAATGACCTCATTTTCAGTGAATTCAACAATGATCTGCTCGGGTACTAATCCGTTAGCTTCAATCTCCGTTAGCAGAAATTCCACTGCTTCAGGGATCCTGACCAGCGTCATGGGCAGCAGGTTGACCGACAGTGTCTGAGCTGCCACATTTAACGCCCCGGCAAGGCGGAATGCCACCTGTTTACTTTTCAGGTCGGCCTCATAAAGCGCATCCCCCGCCAACCCATTGAAAAACGCCTGGGCTGTTTCTCCTGCAGGGGTACGGATTAACGCCTCCAGCGAAACAATCTCCTGCGCCATCGGGTCCACGATTGGCTGAAAAGCAAAACTGCATTCCGTGTCACTATCCACAGGCGCCTGTGACAGTGTCACCTCGCCGTTATCAGGAATGAAGACCCACGAATCGGCAGGTGGGATTTCGAAGTAGTTTTCTTTTTCCGTCGCTTCGACAAAGGTACGGAAAAACTGCAGGGCTCTGTCATCGTAGAGCAACTGGTATTTCGACGTCCCTTTGTTCAGAATAGTTTGGAGCACATCGTCACTTTCGTAATCACGTAAGTCAAACAGCTCCATTCCCGCCTTGCCAAATCGTCGGGTTGGCGCGAAATCACAGAGAATTTCCACCACGTTGAAATGGCGTTTGTCTGCACATATACGGTTATAAATCGCAAACACACTCTCCTCAGGGCCTTCAAGGAGCTGGAAAAAGTGAATGCCGTTAAACAGCAGAATACCGGTGATACCTGCCTGACCGTTCTTTTCATTCGCCGCTGCAACCATTTCTTTTAGTCTGTCAGCCGGAAAAGGCTCGCAAATATGGCTGCGATAAATAAGGGTTGTGAGCATGAAAATTCCAGAGGATCGATGTATGAGAACTCAGATTAGCAGATGCATCTGCACTCGTCTCGCTAAGTCCATTCCTTACTGAAGTGCAATTTAAATCGTTATGATTCAAGCTGTTCAACTTTCGCGGGGGTGACCGCAGCAACCTGTACAACCTGCGCAGGTCACGCCTGCGGGGCCTGAAAAATAAAATTAAAAATCAATAAATTAAGCACAAAACCACGGCAGCTGAATTTTTTGTACAATTTTATGTGTACAATTTTATGAAGTTCGTATAACTTTATTACGACTTAGATTATTTTGTAAATCAGAGGAGTGACATATGCAGCAGAACAGTTACGTGCCGGCTACAGCAAATGCCATTGCCCGCTATTTTGATAAAGCTGACCAGATTGAGCAGCAGGAAACTCTCGGAGAGATTGTCGTTGAAATTCTGACCGACGGTCGCAGCCTCAATCGCAAATCAATTTGTACAAAATTACTTTGTCGTCTTGAAAACGCCTCCGACTCTGAAGAAGAAAGCCATTATCAGACCCTGATCGGTCTGCTGTTTGAAAGGTAAAACTTCAGTAAAGAAAAGGCTTAATGCCGCCTGAAATTATGCAATTTCGCGGCGATAAGAGATGTTGTTATGAACAGAACTGAACACGAGAGATTAACCGCTCAACTCATTGGTGAAGCCGCTTTTGCCCTGTTAAAGGAGAAAGGCCCCATCAACAAGCAGTCGCTCATCCGTCAATTGCAACGGATGGAAGCCAGTGAGGTAGACAGTGAACGTGTTAAACACATTGCAGCCCTGGTAGCAAACCTGAGCAGCGATAAACCCTTCTTATCTTCCGGAGGCGGATCGTATCAGGATGCGGAACGGCATTCAGACAATGTGTATCAAATCTTCGGCGAAGATACCCAGTATGTCAGACCTAAGAAACACTAACCGATTGCTGTGAAACCAACCTTTACGGTGAGAACCATGAATCAAACTGCTAGTAAAAAAACTGAGAGTTTTGCGGGTATTCCAGGTAACAGCCTCTCTGAATATTTTCGCACTTCAGGGGAATCCCTGGCGGACGAATCCGCGCTACTTGGACAGGTGATCAACAGTATTCTGGCATCCAATCAGCATCTGACTAATAAAGCAGTTATTGCAAAGTTGATCAACATACTTGAATTAACTGACGATGTGGTCACGGCAGACATCGTTCGCAAGACACTTGAAATCGTGTTAGATCACACGGTTGATGATGTTTGAACACCCTGATTTTACGAATTAATGAGCATTGCTATATTGCGATGCTCATGCAGCACCTCTTCAATATCTCGCCAGTAAACCCAGTACGCAAGGCAGCATTCTCCGCATTAAATTGCCAGCATCATGTATCAACCGGCTTACGTCTACTCGGCTCTTCGCTGTAGCTCGACGATATTCTTTTCCAGTCGCGCAACCAGCGTGACCAGCTTTTTAACTTCATCCTGCGAGATGCCGGCCAGAATATCATTCTGCGTGGCATCAATGACGTTTTCAACCTGATTAATAATCGGTTCCGCTTCCTGCGTCAGACGAATGCGCTTGGCGCGTCGATCGTTAGCACAGGTAGTGCGTACAATCAGCCCCTTCTCTTCGAGCTGATCGAGCGTACGCACCAGCGATGGCTGTTCAATGCCAATCGCTTTAGCCAACTGGATCTGCGACTGATCGGGCGGCAGCTGATGAATGTTATGCAGGGTCACCCAGTGCGTTTGCGTCAGTTCCAGCGGCTTTAGTCTGTGATCGATGAGTGCGCGCCAGATGCGTACCAGTCTTGCAAGGTCTGTGCCCAGTGGGGTATCCAATTTCTCCTCCTTATAATTAGCTTGCTAGCTATTAAGCCTTATTCTAGCCTATTCTGCGAGTTTACAGAACAAAATACAAATCGCTCCTCAAAGCGCATGTACCAGGTTTTTATTCGTCTTTGAGCCAGCACAGGAAAGGATTCGCTGCTGATGGCGGTTTTCTCCAGTGCCCTGACGCCCGGTGGATGACTCGGGCAGGCACTGGCTGGCGTGTGTGCCGCCATTTCTCATGGCGGCAGCCGATTCAGTCAGTCAGGACCCGGCGCATTGTTCACCGGATACCTGCGGTGGTTTAAGGGACGTCGAAGCCCAACGCGGCCTTACGCAGACGGAACCACTGCTGTCGATCAACCGAGAGGCTGGCGGCGGCGGCGGCGCTGCGAACCCGCTCAATCTTGCCACTACCGATAATCGGTAGTGGCCGCGAAGGCAGCGCCATAATCCAGGCATAAATCACCTGTTCGATATTTTCTGCGGCAATCTCCTCCCGCACCCGCTCCAGCTCGTCGCGCAGTGGCTGATACTGGGGCTGAGTCACAATTTCCCCGCGCCCCAGACAGGACCAGGCCATCGGCCTGATGCGTATCTGCTGACACTGATCCAGCGTGCCGTCCAGCAGCGGCTCCTGATGAATCGGCGAAATTTCTACCTGATTGGTGACCAGAGTAAACGGCAGGCGCGACTGCAGCAGCGAGAACTGTGAGGGTGTAAAGTTAGACACGCCAAAATGCTTCACCTTGCCACTCTGGTGTAGCTGGAGAAATACCTCCGCCACCTCATCGGCGTTCATCAGCGGATCCGGGCGATGGATTAGCAGTAGATCGAGGTAGTCAGTATCAAAATAACTCAGCGAGTTTTCCGCGCTCTGGCGGATATTTTTTGCATCGGTACGATAATGGCCCAGCGCATTATCGGCTTTTGCAGTGGTGGCAATACCACACTTGGTGACCAGCTGCAGACGCTCGCGCAGCGACGGCTGGAGACGCAGAGCCTTACCGAATGCCGCCTCGCATTGATAGTCACCGTAGATATCGGCGTGGTCGACGGTGGTAATCCCCAGTTCCAGATGCTGTTCAATAAAACCATTCAGCCTTTGTGGCGACATCTGCCATTCCATCAGCCGCCAGTAGCCCATCACCATCGGCGAAAACTCAGGTCCCTGCGGGGCAATTCGCACGGCTTTTAACATGACTCTCTCTCCATAAAATTAATCAACCGCCTCAGACGTTCCGCTTAAAACAGGGTGGGTTGATGCGGATCCCGATCGGAAACCGCAGACGGCCCTCTCTTGTGTCGCAGAGCGCGCTGGTGACAGAGGCGGATTACATCGCGTTTTTGAGCATCGCTGAAACGATTCCAGTTGAAGCGCTCCTCGCGACTGCGCATGCAACCAAGGCAGTAACCTCGCGCATCCGCCTGACAGATACCGCAACAGGGGCTGGGTACCGGGAAAAACTCTAACTGTTCTGCCACGCCGTCTCCTGCTGGATCGCTTTCTCTCTATTGAAGTGGGTTGGCCGAAACAGTGCAAGCGTGCCTGGCGCAAATTTGGAAAAAATAATGGCGCGTCAGCACCGGTTTGCGGCTGGCGGCTGAATATATGCCAGTACGGGCTAACCGTCAGGCAGTCCTGTCATTATGCCCACCAAAGGCAGACTCAGTCAGCTCAGCGCCGATTTAAGGTTCATCTAAGGTTTTATCGTTATTCTGCTAAAAGTTGACACTGTTAATGGAATACCATGAAACCTTTCTTAAAGTTACGTTGTAACGATATTACTTTTAACCTTTGCGCTGCACTGCTGTTTACTTTTGTCCTTAACGGCGTTTTCCTGCTGCGGGCGTGGCAGACCTTCCCTTATGTCAGCCTGCAGGACTACTTTTTTGCGGCTTCGATCCCGGTTGTGCTGTTCTGCGCCTTTCTGCTGATTTTTAATCTTCTGGCCCTGCCTTGGCTTCGTAAACCACTGCTAACCTCTTTAATCCTGGTCAGTGCGGCTGCCAATTACTTTATGTACAGCTTCGGCACGGTCATTGACACCAACATGATCCAGAATGTGTTCGAAACCGATATTCAGGAAGCAACCTCCCTGTTCAGCACGCGTTATCTGATCTGGCTGATGCTGCTGGGCCTGTTGCCCATTGCGCTGATCTGGCGGGTAAAGATTGTCTCCTCGTCCCCGTGGTGGGCATCAGTGACCTGGCGGGCAGTCAGTTCACTGGCGGCGGTCCTGTTAATTTTGATGATGGCTGCGCTGTTCTATAAAGACTATGCCTCGATGGTGCGCAACAACAAAGGTTTGGTGAAGATGATTACCCCGGCTAACGTCGTCAGCGGTGTGGGTCATTACGTTCACAATCGCTGGTTTGCCGGCAATCAGCAGCTGGTGCGAATCGGTACTGATGCCGATAAAGGCCCGCTTATCCGCGCAGAAAAGAAAAAGACGCTGGTAGTGTTCGTGCTGGGTGAGACGGCAAGGGCAGAGAATTTTTCCCTTGGCGGCTACCCGCGCGAAACTAACCCGAAGCTGAAAGACGATAACGTCATCTACTATAAGAATGCCACCTCATGCGGAACGGAAACGGCAATATCCGTACCCTGCATGTTCTCCAATATGCCTCGTACTCAATACGATGCGGAGCTGGCGCGTCACCAGGAGGGGCTGCTGGATATTATGGCTCACGCCGGCGTGAATGTGTTGTGGCGTGAGAACGACGGTGGCTGTAAAGGCACCTGCAATCGGGTACCGCACACCGATATGACCCAGTGGCAGGTTAACGCACTGTGTAAAAGCGATTTCTGCCTTGATGATGTGCTGCTGCACCGTCTGAACAACTATATCGACGGCATCAGGGATGATTCGATCATTGTCCTGCACCAGATGGGCAGTCACGGCCCGGCCTACTATCAGCGCTATCCCGCGGCGATGCGCCAGTTTACGCCAACCTGCGACAGTAATCAGATCCAGGACTGCGACCGTCAGGCGCTAGTCAACACCTACGATAACAGCATTTTGTATACTGATTCGATGCTCGACAGCACCATCACCTTGCTGAAAAGCTACAGCAGCAAATTTAACGTCGCGATGGTCTATCTCTCCGATCACGGTGAATCACTGGGCGAACGCGGAATGTATCTGCACGGCGCACCGTATATGTTTGCACCGGAGCAGCAAACGCATATTCCGTTCCTGCTGTGGCTGTCGCCGGAATATGAAAATGCCTTTGGTGTCAAAACAGCCTGTCTGCAGCAGCAGACGCAAAACCCGGTGTCTCAGGATAATCTTTTCCACACCCTGCTCGGCATGCTGAACGTGCAGACCCGGGAATACCAGCCGGATCTGGACATGCTGCAGGTATGCCGTAAAAGTGGCTGAGGAGACGATACCAGGCGGATCGTGCCCCGGAAATAAGCGAATGTTGAAATCGACCAGTCGGTCAGGTACTGTGAACCGATGAATAAAACCACCCGATTTGACACGCGCGAACATATTCTCAACACCGGCGAGCAGCTCTGCGTGCAGAGCGGCTTTAACGGCACGGGACTGATCGAGCTGCTGAAAAAGGCGGAAGTTCCTAAGGGGTCGTTTTACTACTACTTCCCCTCCAAAGAAGCGTTTGGCGTGGCAATGCTGGAGCGTTATTTTGCCCGGTATGTGCAAACTCTCAGCGCTTTTCTTGCAGAACATCAGGGGGATGCCCGCCAGCGGGTGCTGGAATACTATCAGCAGTCTTGTAGCGGGTGGCAGGAACATCAGTTCGCCGGCTGCCTCTCCGTTAAGCTTTCCGCTGAAGTTTGCGACTTGTCAGAAGAAATGCGCAATGCGCTGGCCGCAGGATCGGCGGCCACCGTTGACGTACTGACCTCTGCTTTGGAAAAGGCACACCAGCAGGAAAAACTGTCACGTGCAGTGTCGGCCTCCGCCGCCGCAGAAACGCTTTATATGCTGTGGCTGGGCGCAAGCCTGCAGTCTAAAATCCGCCGTGAGACCGCCCCCCTGCTCAATGCCGTGCAGGAAATGAAGCGCATTCTTCAGGCAGATTAAAAAAAACACCTTTACTAGCCGACCGGTCTACCAGGAGTGAATTATGACATTGAAAAAACTGTTTACCCCGTTAAAAACCGGCGCGATCACCGTGCCAAACCGTATTTTTATGGCTCCGCTGACTCGTTTGCGCAGCATTGAACCCGGTGATATCCCTACGCCGCTGATGGGCGAATATTATCGGCAGCGCGCGTCTTCAGGTTTAATTATTACCGAAGCTACGCAGATCACCTTCCAGGCAAAAGGCTACGCTGGCGCACCGGGACTGCACAGCCCGGAACAGATTGCTGCCTGGAAAACCATTAACGAAGGTATTCACCAGGCTGGTGGCCACAGCGCGGTTCAGCTGTGGCATACCGGACGTATTTCCCATACCAGCCTGCAGCCTGGCGGCAGCGCACCGGTTTCTGCATCGGCGATCAATGCTGAAACCCGCACTTCGCTGCGCGATGCCGAGGGGAAACCGCTGCGTGAAGCAACCTCTACACCGCGAGCCCTGAGCACCGCTGAAGTTGCCGGTATCGTTGCTGACTTCCGCCAGGCGGTGATTAATGCTCGTGAAGCCGATTTCGATCTGGTTGAACTGCACTCCGCACACGGCTATCTCATTCATCAGTTCCTTTCTCCGGCATCTAACCAGCGTGACGACCAGTATGGCGGCAGTATTGAAAATCGTACCCGCTTTGCGCTGGAAGTCGTTGATGCGGCCATTGACGGCTGGAGCGCCGATCGTATTGGCATCCGTATTTCACCACTCGGTCCCTTCAACGGGCTGGACAATGGTGAAGACCAGGAAGAAGCCGCGCTCTATTTCATTGCCGAACTGGCTAAACGTAACCTGGCCTATCTGCATATTTCTGAACCGGACTGGGCCGGTGGTAAACCTTACAGCGAAGGTTTCCGTAAAGCGATTCGTGCAGTCTATCCCGGCGTTATCGTCGGCGCAGGCGGCTACACGGCCGATAAAGCCGAGGATCTAATTGAACGGGGTCTGATCGATGCGGTTGCCTTTGGTCGTCACTATATCGCTAACCCGGACCTGGTTGAGCGCCTGCAGGCCAATGCCCCCCTGAACGAACCTCGTCCGGAGTCGTTTTATGGCGGCGGCGCTGAAGGCTATACCGATTATCCGGCGTTGGGCTAATTGCCCCGGATTACGCGGTGCGGTTATGCTATAATAGATTGTTTTAATAGCGATAATGGTTGCAATCTTACGGTCGGTGCCATTATCGCTATACTGTTTTTCTAACGTCATCCAACGATGGCGCCAAAAAAAGAGGATGTTATGCGTTTACTTCACACCATGTTACGCGTTGGCGACCTGCAACGTTCCGTCGATTTCTACACTAACGTTCTGGGCATGCGCCTGCTGCGTACCAGCGAAAACAGCGAGTATAAATACACCCTCGCCTTTGTGGGCTACACCGAAGAGAGCGATGGCGCGGTTATCGAACTGACCTACAACTGGGGCGTGGACAGCTACGACCCTGGTAATGCTTATGGTCATATCGCGCTGGGCGTTGACGACGTTGCTGCAACCTGCGATCGCATCCGCAACGACGGCGGTAACGTAACGCGTGAGGCCGGCCCGGTGAAAGGTGGCACAACGATTATCGCGTTCGTTGAAGATCCGGACGGTTACAAGATTGAACTGATTGAAAATAAACACGCCGGTCACGGACTGGGCAACTAAGTTATTCCGGGGGAGCTTCTGCTCCCTCCTTCTTACCTGCCTGCTGCATCACGTAGCAAAATTTGCCATAATACGCCCTGCCTTTTTGCGCCAATGAGAAGCTGATGTCTGAAATAAACGAACTGAATACTCTGAGCAGCCGCTTTCGCGGTTTCTATCCGGTAGTCATTGATGTGGAAACTGCGGGGTTTGATGCCAAAACCAACGCCCTACTGGAAATCGCCGCCGTCACCTTAAAAATGAATGATGAGGGCTGGCTGGAGAAAGATGAAACCCTGCATTTTCACGTAGAGCCTTTTGTCGGTTCAGTTTTACAGCCCGAAGCCCTGGCCTTTAACGGCATCGATCCCAACAATCCGCTGCGCGGTGCGGTCAGCGAATATGAAGCGCTGCATGCCATTTTTAAACAGGTGCGTAAAGGGATTAAGGATAATGGCTGCAGCAGGGCCATCATGGTGGCGCACAATGCCACTTTCGATCTGAACTTTATGAATGCGGCCGCAGAGCGGGCGAGCCTGAAGCGCAATCCTTTCCACCCGTTTGTTACTTTCGATACCGCCGCACTTAGTGGGCTGGTTGTTGGACAAACGGTACTGGCGAAGGCCTGTATCGCCGCCGGAATTCCCTTTGACAGCAGCCAGGCACACTCTGCGCTGTACGACACCACGCAGACGGCAGATTTATTCTGTGAGCTGGTTAATCGCTGGAAGCGTCTGGGTGGATGGCCACTGGCGGTACCGGAAGCCGAGTCCTGATAGCACCGGCGCTCCCGCTGCGATGTAGCCCGGCGGGCCGTTGAAAAAAAACCCTGCGATGCAGGGTTTTTTATTGCCAGCAGGACTTATTCAGCCGCGGGTGCAGGATACTTCTGTGCGGTCTCTTTGATTAACTGCTGCAGTTCACCGCGCTGGAACATTTCAATAATGATATCACAACCGCCTACCAGCTCACCGTCCACCCACAGCTGTGGGAACGTTGGCCAGTTCGCGTAGCGCGGCAGTTCTGCACGAATATCCGGGTTCTGCAGGATATCAACGTAGGCAAAACGTTCACCGCAGGCTGAAAGCGCCTGGACGGCCTGTGCGGAGAAACCGCAGCTTGGCAGCTTCGGTGAGCCTTTCATGTACAGCAGGATTGGGTTTTCTGCGATCTGGCGCTGAATTTTTTCAACAGTACTCATAAATGACTTCCTCAGTACGATACTTCGTGTTTAGTTATTGTAGCGATTCTGCTCCGTTGTTGAAAACGACATTTTATGCAGCCCTGGTAAACAGAACGCAACAAATTGCAAAATTATGAAAACAAACTAACATTTTCCTGTCAGCATTGCAGCGTTTCGTGAAGGCTGAATTCATTATTATGCTGAGTTAAGCAGCTGATTGCGCTTAATAATTCATCATTTGCTTAATCTGCCTTATTGAAACAAAAAACACCTTACCTTTTGTTAAGAAGTTAGATTAGAATTGCCCTAACCTCTGCAAATTGCAGAATTCTTTTCCGATTGCCATGCAGTCATTACACTGAGTTTAACTGTTAATGGGAACGTTGCGTTTAATCATCACGCTTAGCATGCTGGCTCTGGCCCAGCTGTTCTTCAATGTGGCGCATGCATCGCCTCATGCTCCCGTTAACGCTAATCAGCATAAAGTTGACCGCAATACCCCACGTGATGATGAGCGCCGTAAACGCCGTCCGGTGAAAGCGTCCTCAACGAAGAAAGTCAAAGAACCCGTCGTTAAAAAAAACAAAGAGATCGCGCTTAAAAAATCCAAAGTCTCTGATTCCCGTAAGGCGAAGCCGAAGAAAAGCCAGCAGTCTGCTGTCGTACGTGAAGTTAAATCGGCCCGTATCAGCAAAGCTGAGAAAAAACGCTACGGTCGCGATCGCCTCGCCTCTTTGCAGACGACAAAAGGCAGAAAAGCTGCGCTGCGCGCTGGTAAGCGCAATGAGGCAGAACTCCCTGAATCCCCACTCAAACTGAGTAAGTCGCACCGCGCTCGTTATCAGAAAGCACGTGAGACGGCGATGAGCAAACTGATGGGCCAGCTGGGTAAACCCTACCTGTGGGGTGGCGCATCGCCGCAAACCGGCTTCGACTGTAGTGGCCTGGTCTGGTACGCCTATAAGGATCTGGTGAAATTTAAGATTCCGCGCACGGCTAATGAAATGTATCACCTGCGCGACGCCGCGCCGATTAAACGCGACAAGCTGGAAAAAGGCGACCTGGTGTTCTTTCGTATTAACGGACGTGGCACAGCCGATCATGTAGGGGTGTATCTCGGCGGTGGAAAATTCATTCAGTCACCGAGAACCGGTAAAGATATTCAGGTGAGCGCACTGGGCGATGATTACTGGCAGGAACACTACATTGGTGCCCGCCGCGTGATGACGCCGAAAACCATACGCTGATTGCGCAACGCGGGCCAAAATCACTTATCGGGAGGAGCCAGGCTCCTCCCTTTTTTTAGTGCAGAATAGCCGTGAAGCTAAATGCAATAATCATCAGTAGCGCACCCACCGTGGTCAGCAGTGAGAATTTCAGATCGGTACTCATCGTCTCTCCTTAATAACCCTGTAAAATGTAGGCATAAATATTTTCCCACAGTTCCCCGTAAAAATCTCGTTTTCTCTACGCAGCCTTGTTAGAATTCCTCTTTTAAGTTGCGCAACAAGCAGCGAAAACGGCTTTTGACCGCTCTGCAGCCACTCTACGGACAATTTTTTCCCCTCGCTAATCTTTGCGGCAGTACCCAAAAAACCTTTGGCCTGCGGGGAATGGCTGCACCCAGGCAAACGTTTAACCAACCTGTTATCAAATAGTTAAGATAGCACCAGGAGCATAAGTTTAATGGCAACAATTAAGGATGTGGCAAAGCGAGCCGGGGTATCAACCACCACGGTTTCCCACGTGATTAATAAAACGCGCTTTGTAGCCGAAGAGACCCGTGAAGCGGTGTGGGCAGCAATTAAAGAATTGCACTATTCCCCCAGCGCCGTGGCACGCAGTCTGAAGGTCAACCACACCAAAACCATCGGCCTGCTGGCGACCTCCAGCGAAGCGCCTTACTTTGCCGAAATTATTGAAGCCGTGGAAAATCGCTGCTTTGCCAAAGGCTATACCCTGATTCTTGGAAACGCCCACAACGAGCTGGACAAACAGCAGGCCTATCTGTCGATGATGGCGCAGAAGCGCGTCGATGGCCTGCTGGTGATGTGCTCTGAATACCCCGACTCGCTGATCTCCATGCTGGAAGATCACCGCAACATCCCGATGGTAGTGATGGACTGGGGCGAGTCACGCGGTGATTTCACCGATACCGTGCTGGATAACGCGTTCGAAGGTGGCTATCTGGCCGGACGTTACCTGATTGAACGCGGGCATCGCGATATTGGTGCCATCCCCGGACAAGATCGGAAGAGCACACGTCTGAACTC
>CAJYIY010000055.1 GCA_913775305.1 uncultured Erwinia sp.
GGCCCCACAGAGCAAAGGTTTTGCCCTGGAGATTGTCACCGAAGTGATGTTTGATAAAGGTCGGCAGTTTGTTCTTCTGCGAATCGTTGACGTCTTCGACCGCCTGCAGCAGACGCGGCTTATAGCCAATCTGCTCAGCGGTACGAATCAGCGCCTGCACATCTTTCGGGAAGCAGGATCCGCCATAGCCGCAGCCGGGATAGATAAAGGAGTAGCCAATGCGTGAATCTGAACCAATCCCCTGACGAACTTTCTCTACGTCGGCGCCCAGTCGTTCGGCCAGGTTAGAGATTTCATTCATAAAGCTGATTTTGGTTGCCAGCATGCAGTTGGCCGCATACTTGGTCAGCTCCGCACTGCGAATATCCATCAGGATCATACGGTCATGGTTGCGGTTGAATGGCTCATAAAGCTCACGCAGCAGCTCAACAACTTCGTCGTTGTCCGTGCCGATAACAATACGCTCAGGACGCATACAGTCGCTGACTGCCGCCCCCTCTTTCAGGAATTCCGGGTTAGAAACGACATCAAAGGTCAGTTCAACACCGCGTCCTTTCAGCGTCTCTTCCATCACCTGGCGCACACGATCGGCAGTACCCACCGGCACGGTAGATTTATCCAGCACGACTTTGTGCGATGTCATATGCTGGGCGATAGTTTTCGCCACTGCGGTGACATACTTCAGGTCGGCAGAACCGTCTTCATCCGGCGGCGTACCGACGGCGATAAACTGCATCACCCCGTGGTTCACCCCTTCCGCGGCATTTGTGGAGAACTTCAGGCGACCGGCCTCATAGTTCTGCATCACCAGCGGAGTCAGTCCTGGCTCAAAAATGGGGATAATGCCTTTTTTAAGATTTTCGACCTTGTTGGCGTCAACATCGATACAGAGGACGTCATGTCCAACCTCTGCCAGAACGGCAGCCTGCACCAGTCCGACGTAACCGATACCAAATACGGTGACTTTCATTGTGTTGTCCCGGTTAAAATGAAATTATTTTTTACTGCCTACGGTGCTTTCCAGCCACGCTTTAAAATCACTGCCGAGCGTGTTGTGGCGAACGCCGTACTCTACGAAGGCCTGCATGTAACCCAGTTTGTTACCGCAGTCATGGCTCACGCCCTTCAGGTGATAAGCTTCAACGGTTTCTTTTTCCATCAGCATCGCAATAGAGTCGGTCAGCTGAATTTCATCGCCAGCACCCGGAGGGGTTTTTGCCAGCAGCGGCCAGATATCGGCAGACAGAACGTAACGACCGACCACCGCCAGGTTAGACGGAGCCTGATCGGCTTTAGGCTTCTCCACCACGCCAACCATTGGTGCGCTCTCACCGGCTTTCAGCTCGGCACCCTTACAGTCAACCACACCGTAAGCAGTTACGTCAGCGACCGGCTCTACCATGATCTGGCTGTGGCCCGTTTCGTCAAAGCGGCGGATCATATCGGCCAGGTTTTCTTTCGTCAGGTCAGACTCGTACTCGTCCAGAATCACGTCTGGCAGGATGACTGCGACAGGTTCATTGCCTACCACCGGCCATGCGCACATCACCGCGTGTCCAAGACCTTTCGCCAGGCCCTGACGGACCTGCATGATAGTCACATGCGGTGGGCAGATTGACTGAATTTCTTCCAGCAGCTGGCGCTTAACGCGTTTTTCCAGCATGGCTTCCAGTTCAAAACTGGTATCGAAGTGGTTTTCAATGGAGTTTTTAGAGGAGTGGGTCACCAGCACAATTTCATTAATCCCTGCCGCAATACACTCGTTAACGACATACTGAATTAACGGCTTATCAACCAGCGGCAGCATCTCTTTAGGAATAGCTTTCGTTGCTGGCAACATACGTGTTCCCAAACCCGCAACCGGGATTACCGCTTTTTTTACTTTAGACTTATAGGCAGACATCGAAGTACCTCTCATTAGGCCGTTCAAGTTATTACTTGATATGTCGAGTTTAAAAACAGCGTCAGTATACCAGCTAGATCCGCGCGGATTTATCCTGGTAAATTCATTTAAACAAAAATTAAGATAATTACCCAAGTGTAAAGCTTATCGGTGCCCCTGTCTTGCCGGGCAGAGAGAAAGGCGCGCAAATGGCTAATCCGTACTCAGCATTAACCGCAGTCTGCCGCCGGCGCCCCAGACCTGACACTGCCAGGCATCGCAACGCTGACTGATTTGATTAAGATGCGTACTGCCCAGCGTGCCGAGCGGCACGCCGTTGCTCAATTGAATCTGCTGGCTCTGAATGTTGAGTGCAGCATTCAGGCCGGCAGAGACCAGGACCACATTTTTCACTTCGCGGTTATAATAACCCACCAGTAAAGGAAATTGCCCTTCAAGATTAACCTGACGTAATAGTTGATTAACCTGAGTCAGCAATCCGGTTAACTCTGGCAGCCGCTGAGACTGACCGGACAATTGCTCCTGCAGCAGCCCATTAAATAATGCACGTAATAACAGTGCTGCCAGTACGCCATTATCTCCGGCACGGGTGACGTCCAGACAGTAAAATGCCAGATCTTTTTCGGATAACGCCGCCACATCCAGCACCAAACCGGGCTTTTCGGCCATGGTAAGCTGGCGATAGTTTACCCGGCAGTGGGCGAGCGTCTGCTGAACCGGCGGCTGCAGCTCCACCAGAAGTTTAGTGGCGGCGGCGGGATCGCGCACCAGCGCATCCCAGTCCTGGAAAAGCTGTTCATCTGCTTCCACTTTCGAAGTAAACATGGAGGGATAGAGACATTCAAAGACCACCTCACGCAGGCGGGCCAGGTCTTTTACCGGCTTCAGCAGTACGTCCTGTACGCCAAGACGCAGCACTTTGGCAATATCGGACATGTTATCGGTGGCGGAGATCACCAGGATCGGCAACATCTGGCCTTTGCTGCGCAGCTGGCCGACCAGCGTCAGCCCATCCATTTGCGGCATGGCAAGATCGCATATCATCAAATCAGGCTGGCTTGTGGCAAAATGCTCCAGCGCCTGAACGCCGTTATCCGCCAGGCTTATCTGCGCGCCGAGTGAAGAGAGGAAGTTTTCAAGCAGGGAGCGGAAAACAACTTCGTCCTCAACGATGAGAATGCGTTTTCCACTTAACGGTTTTTCCATTGTTCTCCCCTGCAAGACAGATACCTCAATAGTGGTCTATAAATCGCAGATGCGCCTCTTTGAATCGGCGCTTTCCGCATGATAAATCGATTACGCTATTGTCTGTCGCGGACAAGTGGCAGTAATTCATCCATTTTCTTTTCAACTGACCGTTTTCCCGCTTCGATCGCTTCCTCTGCACGATGAAAATCCAGCGTAGAGATTTGCGGGCAAAACGGTTGCAGCAATACGTCCGGTGGATCGCCAGCCATCCGATTGCGCTTCAGGCGATTCTCCAAAACCTGAATAGAGGTGGACATGATTTCCATTGCACTCGGCGAATGGTTAACTTTTCGCTGAACCATCTGTCCCAGCCGCTGGCGAAGCCGCCCACCCCAGCTGTGCGGTTCAACCATGTCCTGCCCTTCCTGATGCGGCGTGACGGAAAAAAGATCCTGCTGCATAAGATGTGCGTCATGCTGCAGGTCGACGGCAATGACAATATCAGCCCCCAGCGCACGGGTCAGAGAAACCGGCACCGGATTGACCACCGCACCGTCAACCAGCCAGTAGCCGTTCCAGTTCACCGGTGAGAGCAGGCCCGGCATGCTGCACGACGCTCTGATCGCCTGATGCAGATCGCCCTCTGTCAGCCAGAGTTCCCGACCGGTGCTTAAGTTTGTGGCTACCGCGCCAAAAGGCAGGCTGCACTGTTCGATACTATCGTGGGGAATCAGCCGACGGACATGGCTGAACACCCGTTCTCCGCGCAGCAGGCCGCCGCGCTGCCAGGAGAGATCCATCAGCCGGATAACCTGCCAGTAGCTGAACGAGCGTACCCAGGATTCCATCAGCGGCAGCCGCCGGCTGGCATAGGCCGCGCCCACCAGCGCGCCCACAGAACAGCCCGCAACAACATCAATTCGAATACCGGCCCGTTCCAGGGCGTTAATCACACCAATGTGCGACCAGCCTTTCGCCGCCCCGGAGCCCAGCGCCAGTCCGATTTTAACCTGTCTCATTCCACCTCTGGCATTGATACCTGCATCCCTGTTACGCCACTTACCCGGCAACAAATACTGTCAGCGGACGGTTCACAACGATCAAAATGACATCACTGCCCCTGGTCGGTTACCATCTCCCCACGAATCCTAATAATCCGTATTGAGTCAGCTGGAGTCAACGTGTCTGAACCTTGTCCTTGCGGTAGCGGAATGCAGTATAGCTTATGTTGTGAATCGTATCTAAAGGGTGCATCACTCCCTGAGACACCGGAAGCATTAATGCGTTCTCGCTACAGCGCCTACGTCAAACACAATACCCGCTATCTGATTGATAGCTGGCATCCTTCCTGCCGTGCAGAACGCTTTGCCGGAAGCATTGAAGAGAGCTACGCCACCACCAAATGGCTTGGGCTGAACGTTATCAGCAGCGAAATCATCGCCGATTCCTCCCAGGGATACGTGACGTTTTTTGCGCGTTTCATGGAAAATCAGCGCGAAAGCTTTATTCATGAGCGTTCGCGCTTTCTTCGTGAGGAGCAACGCTGGTACTATATTGACGGAACATTCCCGCCCATCGGGCGCAATGACCCGTGCCCCTGTGGCTCAGGCAAAAAATACAAGAAATGCTGTGGTCACCACTGACCCTGATTTCCCTTTTGTATCGACAGGATTACCACCGTAATGCAAGCGCAAACACTGCAACGAAAAGTTTTACGCACCATCTGCCCGGATGCTAAAGGGCTGATCGCGAAAATCACTAACATCTGTTACAAGCACGAACTGAACATCGTTCAGAACAACGAGTTCGTCGATCACCGTACCGGTCGCTTCTTTATGCGCACCGAACTGGAAGGCATTTTTAACGACACTACGCTGCTGGCCGATCTCGACAGTGCCCTTCCAGACGGGTCAGTCCGCGAGCTGCAGCCTGCGGGCCGTCGTCGTATCGTTATTCTGGTGACCAAGGAAGCACACTGTCTCGGCGACCTGCTGATGAAAAGCGCCTACGGCGGACTGGACGTCGAGATTGCTGCGGTCATTGGTAACCACGAGACGCTGCGCACGCTGGTTGAACGCTTTGACGTGCCGTTCGTGCTGGTCAGCCATGAAGGGCTGACGCGTGAAGAGCACGACAATCAGATGGCGGCGGAAATCGATCGCTACCAGCCGGACTATGTGGTGTTAGCGAAATACATGCGCGTGCTGACTCCGGCGTTTGTTCAGCGCTACCCGAACCAGATTATCAATATTCACCACTCGTTCCTGCCGGCCTTTATCGGTGCCCGTCCTTATCACCAGGCGTATGAACGCGGGGTGAAAATTATCGGCGCTACGGCACACTACGTGAACGATAACCTGGATGAAGGCCCAATCATCATGCAGGATGTGATCCACGTGGATCATACCTACACTGCAGAAGATATGATGCGCGCTGGGCGCGACGTAGAGAAAAACGCGTTGAGCCGTGCACTGTATCAGGTGCTGGCGCAGCGGGTGTTTGTTTACGGTAACCGCACGATTATTTTGTGATGTCGGAACTGCTGTTTTGTCTTACAAAACAGCAGTTCGGGCAAAAAAACAGCGAACGCACCGTTTTCCGGGATCCGGGGCTTTACAGCGTCAGTTCATTTGATATGATGCGCCCCGCTTAACAAGCACAGCAGTAAGGCCAGTGGTGGGGTTCCCGAGCGGCCAAAGGGAGCAGACTGTAAATCTGCCGTCATCGACTTCGAAGGTTCGAATCCTTCCCCCACCACCATTTCAACCGCTCACAGCGGCTGAAAGTTGGCTGAACCCCTTCTGTTTTGCAGAAAGGGAGGAGTAAAGCGAATTTTTCGCTGTTAACTCAATCTGCTGTACGGTTAGCACACTTACCCAGGTGGGATTCCCGAGCGGCCAAAGGGAGCAGACTGTAAATCTGCCGTCATCGACTTCGAAGGTTCGAATCCTTCTCCCACCACCATTTCAGATATCGCCTATCTTTCCAGTTTTAGCTTCCATTTTTTCAAGCTTTCGCTATCGCGCTTCCTGCTTCTCAATCCGCGTTTTCATCCCGGCAACAGATGACATTTCTGCCCGACTTCTGCTACCATTTCGCCATCTTTTCGCCACAAAACGACCCACGCTATGAAATTTGTCTCCTTTAATATCAATGGACTACGTGCACGACCGCACCAACTCTCTGCCATCGTCGAACAGCACCAGCCGGACGTTATCGGCCTGCAGGAAACCAAGGTCCACGATGATATGTTCCCGCTGGAAGAGGTGGCAAAACTCGGCTACAACGTGTTTTATCACGGCCAGAAGGGCCACTACGGCGTAGCCCTGCTTTGCAAAGCACCGCCGGTTGCGGTACGCCGTGGTTTCCCCGGAGATGATGAAGACGCGCAGCGTCGTATTATTATGGCCGACATTGAAACGCCTGCGGGCCTGCTGACGGTGATTAACGGCTACTTCCCGCAGGGCGAAAGCCGCGACCACCCGATTAAATTCCCGGCGAAAGAGAAGTTTTACCGTGATTTGCAAAACTATCTGGAGCAGGAGCTCAACCCGGGAAATCCCGTGCTGATCATGGGCGATATGAACATCAGCAGCAGCGATCGGGATATCGGCATCGGTGAAGACAACCGCAAGCGATGGCTTCGTACCGGCAAGTGCTCGTTCCTGCCGGAAGAGCGTGAATGGATGGATCGCCTGATGAACTGGGGTCTGGTGGATACCTGGCGCGCCCACAACGCCGGGGTCGACGACCGTTTCTCCTGGTTTGACTACCGCTCAAAAGGCTTTGATGACAATCGCGGTCTGCGCATCGATCTGCTGCTGGCCAGCCATCCGCTGGCCGAGCGCTGCACGGCGACCGGCATCGATTACGCTATCCGCGCGATGGAAAAACCCTCCGACCATGCCCCGATCTGGGCACAGTTCGAATTCTGATGGCGAAAGTTAACGAGCTGGAAGTGGTGGCCGCGCTGATCCTGCGCCACGGCAGGCTCCTGCTGGCACAGCGCGGGCCGCAGGGTGACCAGCCGGGACTGTGGGAATTTCCCGGTGGTAAGGTTGACGCCGGAGAAAGCCAGCCGCAGGCGCTGAGACGCGAACTGAATGAGGAGCTGGCCATCGATGCCACTATCGGGGCTTACATCGCCAGTGAAAGTCGGGTCGTGGGTGAACGGACGATCAATCTGCACGCCTGGCAGGTGACCGACTTCAGCGGTGAACCGGTGGCCATCTGCCATCAGGCGCTGGCCTGGGTGGAACCGGCAGAGGCGTTCAGCTTTGCGCTTGCCCCTGCCGATATCCCGCTGCTTCAGGCTTTTCTGGATCGCTAAGCGTTACAGTCTGCCGCTGCCGCCTCTTCCCGGCGGCGGCGGCTTTATGCAGCGTCAGGATACGTCCTTCCCGACATCGGCATCGCCGGACGATCTGCTCTGTCCTGCACCGGTTTTCGATGAGGCTGCCTTACGGCGCGGCTTCTTCGCTTTAGCCGTTGAGGGTGCGGGCAGACCGCGAAAAGCCTGCGACGCCGGCTGCTGGCGGGCCTGATGAATCAGCGAGTAAAGCGTCTCCACCAGCGGCTGCATAAAGTCCTGGTAACGGCACTGCTTCTCACTGATTTTCGTCAGGGTAGATTCCCAGTGTGCGGTCATATCTGGTCGGGCAGCCATTTCCGGTAAGGCGTGGATCAGTGCCCTTCCCGCCGGGCTGGAGTGAATATAGCGCCCCTTTTTTACCAGGAAGGCGCGCTTAAACAGCAGCTCGATAATGCCAGCTCGCGTCGCTTCCGTGCCAAGACCGTCAGTGGCACGCAGCACCTTCTTCAAATCTTTATCCTGCACAAACCGCGCAATTCCGGTCATCGCCGACAGCAGCGTGGCATCGGTGAAGGGGCGCGGCGGTTGCGTCTGCTTCTCGACCACTTCGCCGCGCTCACACAGCAGCGTATCGCCCTTTGACACCACCGGCAGCGGCGTGCCGTCATTTTCCTCGTCACGCTCTTTACTACCCAGCAGCGCGCGCCAGCCCGCTTCCGCCAGAAACCGCGCTTTGGCGACAAATTTGCCTCCGGCAATATCCAGCTCAATGACACATTTGCGGTAAACCGCATCGGGGCAGAACTGCATCAGATACTGGGTGGCAATCAGCCGATAAATACGCTGCTCGTTCTCATTCAGCGAAACGCGACTGCTGCGCGCCGTGGGCACAATCGCGTGGTGCGCATCCACCTTTTTGTCATCCCAGCAGCGGTTGCGGATATCGGAATTAAAATCGGCGGGCGGCGTCAGGTCCGGCTGATGGCTGTGTATGGCATTCAGCACCGCATGGCGGGCAGCAAAATGCTCGTCCGGCAGGTGGCGGCTGTCTGAGCGCGGATAGGTAATCAGTTTGTGGGTTTCATACAGACGCTGGCAGGTATCCAGCACAACCTGCGCGCTGAGGCCAAAACGTTTACCGGCTTCAATTTGCAGGCTGGAAAGTGAAAACGGCAGCGGCGCGGTGTCATTTTCACGTTTGTCGTTGTAGCCGGTTACCTGCGCCGGCTGGCCGCCGATGCGCGCGACAACATGCTCGGCCAGCGGACGGTGCAGCAGACGCCCCTCTTCATCCTGATACGGTTCGCAGGATTCGCTGGGCTGCCAGAGGGCAACAAAGCGTTCATCCCTGGGGGTGACGATATGCGCCTTCACCTCGAAAAAATCTTTGGCCACGAAGTTCTCAATCTCTTCATCACGCCGTACCACCAGCCCCAGAACCGGCGTCTGCACCCGGCCTACTGACAGAACGCCGTCATAACCCGCGTTACGCCCCAACAACGTGTAGGCACGCGTCATATTGATGCCGTACAGCCAGTCCGCACGCGCACGCGCCAGCGCCGAGACGCACAGCGGAATAAACTCACGATTGAGTCTCAGCCGTCCAATCGAACGCTCAACCGCCTGTGGGTTAAGATCGTTAATCAGGCAGCGTTGCACCGCTGCGCGCTTCTCGGCCGGTAAGGTCAGATAATCCAGCACTTCATCCACCAGCAGCTGACCTTCGCGGTCCGGGTCCCCGGCGTGAATCACTTCGCTGGCTTCACCGAGCAGCTTTTTTATCACGTTAAGCTGTCTGGCGACCGAGGGGCGCGGCTGCAGCTGCCACTTTTCCGGCACAATCGGTAAATCGGCCAGTGACCAGCGGGCAAAGCGACTGTTATAGCTGTCAGGCTGCGCCTGCTCTAACAGATGGCCCACGCACCAGGTCACCACCTGATTGTCACCACAGGCGATAAAACCTTCGCCGCGTCGGTGTGGTTTCGGCAGAACATCCGCAATCGCGCGGGCAAGGCTGGGTTTTTCGGCAATAAACAGACGCATCCGGGACTCAATTCCTGCTCAGGGTTTAATTTCAATCATGGCTCGTCCGGCTTGAGCCTCTTTCAGTAGACCAATAGCTGTCAGGGTCACAGCCTGTTTTTCTGCGGCGGCAAGCAGCGCCGCTTCCGCTTCGGGCAGTACCGCCATCAGCAGACCACCGGAGGTTTGCGGATCGCACAGCACACTGCGCTGGGCCGGGGTCATCTCGCCGATCAGTTGGCCATAGCTGGCGAAGTTACGCGCCGTGCCTCCCGGCACGCAGCCCAGCGTGATGTAGTCATCAACGCCCGGCAGTCGGGGGATTGCACTGAACTGCACCTCGGCCTGTAAGCCTGCGCCCTGGCACA